>SKHG01000029.1 GCA_007117035.1 Candidatus Campbelliibacteriota bacterium | reverse complement strand
TTTTTAATTCACTTTAGAGTTTGTTAGGAAATATCCTGTGAAAAAAGAAACTCGATTCGAACAGCGATTGCCTCCTGCTCTTCTTTCATTCTAGCTATTTCGCGATCACCACTGACTTTGTTTGGATCACTCTCGATCCAGGCTTCGAGTTCACCAATAATATTTTCGGCATTACTTTCATCTTCGACATCTTCTTCTATCGCTCCAAAAGAAAGTCCACGCTCGTTAATTATATAAAACAATGCGTTCTTTACCTCAAGACCAGCTTCTTGTAATCGAGCAACAAGCGGACTGTTGCTGTCCATACTTTCTAGATAAGAATCCAACGGACTCTGTTCTTGAGTTTCTTTTTCTTCAAACGAGAAGTTTTCGATGTTTTCCATACCTTTCATAATACCTTTATTGTACTCCTCAAGAATCTAAAATGCAAAAAGAAAATAAGTGTCTGTCCGAATCATAATTTAACAGAAAATTACAAAATAATAGAAAAAGGGCTTATATTATGCTAAAATAACTCACGTTATGATTGATTACAATAAAATTTCACCTAGAACACACATAGTCTTAGATGGTCAGCCTTACGAGGTTTTGGATTCACACATCTTTCGAAAGCAGATGAGGAAACCAGTTAATCAGACTAAACTTAAAAACCTAATTACTGGTAAGGTGGTTGAAAGAACTTTTCAGCAGTCAGATAAGGCTGAAGAAGCTGATTTGTCCAGTAAAAAGGTGGTCTTTATCTACTCTCGTCAAAATGAATGCTGGTTCCATACCTCTGGAAACAGATCGGAGAGATTTAGTGTCTCCGAAGATGTAATTGGAAATAAAAAACAATTCTTAAAGGAAGGCTCCGAAACCGAAGCTTTGATCTTTGATGAAAAAATAATTGCTTTTCGTATACCTATTAAGGTCGATCTTGAAGTTGCCGAGGCTCCACCAGCCACAAAAGGTAACACAGCCCAAGGTGGAGACAAAAGAGTGATCCTAGAGACAGGAGCTTCGGTTACAACCCCTTTGTTTATAAATGTCGGAGATATTGTACGAGTAAACACAGAGACCGGCGAATATGTAGAACGGGTTGAGAAAAATTAAGTTATTTAATTTTACAAGATCTAGAGGGCGTACCAATTACCCTCTATATTTATTAATACAAAACTAGCCTCAGGAACAGAGAGTTCCATTAGGTTGTTTAGTGAGTGCCACTCCCCTTCATCTGAAAGCAAGTACTCTGGTGTGACCAGCTCTAGTTCAGAAAGATATATCACAGACCCCAACATAATCTCATCATCTGTAAGATTTTTAATTTGAGTCAACAACTCCTGTCGTCCTTTGGTGTATATAAAATCTAGATATTCTCGTATCTCGGAAACATCACCTCTACTGTATAGTTCCCCAACTTCAAATATTGAATCGACAATCTCTTGTCGTTCTGAAGGTTCTATCTCGGATGGATCAAGTTTTTTGACTAAATTTTCGGAAGAGTTTTGATCTTCTAGGTTTTCTTCACCGTTCTGTGAATTTTCAACAAAAACCCAAAAAAGAATCACTATGACTGCAATGATTAAAAATATAAAAACGACTGACTGCCAAACTGAACGAGGTTTAGAATTATTATTTTGCTCAAAATTTTGATTTTCCATATCAAGTAAGTATAACAAAAACAACACCTTGTGGTGTTGTTTTTTGTGTGGATATCTTTTTCAAAAGACTAGTACGAAATGTAAGGTAAAAGACCCATAAATCTAGCTCTTTTAATAGCCAAGGCTAATTTTCGCTGATTTAGTGCTGAAACTCCTGTGTGCTTTCTTCCAGACACTCTACCATGAGGATTCAAAAACCTTTTAAGGAGTTCTACATCCTTATAGTCAATGTGTTTGATGTTATTTTGTTTGAAGTAACACTGTGCCATATATTAATTGTTGATTATAATCGTTATTTAAATTAAAAAATGTCTACTCAAAGACTCAAGTATAGTAGCAGAGTTTAGGAATCTGGTCAACCGAGACTTGGGTTAATTGAAATACCTAGAAAATTAAGACAGTGAGGTAGATGTGCCTAAAAAGGTATATCTTCTGGGTTGATTTCTTCGTCTGGGTAGTTTATATCCTCATTTTGATCAGATTGTTGTTCAGAAGAACTGGATGAGTCCCCTGCGGGCTTCTGTCCAGCACCAGAATTGTCTGATCGAGTACCAAACTGAACTCTATCAGCTACAATCTCGGTTCGGTATTTCTTCTGACCAGTACTTTGATCGTCCCAACTTCTTGTCTGCATTCGCCCCTCGACCAAAACTGAAGCACCTTTTTTAAGATACTGCGCACTAGTCTCAGCCTGTCTACCAAAAACAACAATGTTGTGATAGTCGGTAGATTCTTGTTTTGCTCCATCCTTGTCTTTCCAGACCCGATTGGTAGCAACAGAAAAAGTACAAAGCTTTGCTCCTGATGGTAGTGAACGAAGCTCGGGATCTCTGGTTAAATTTCCAACAACTACTGCTTTGTTATAATACATTTTTATTTTAAAAGACGTTACTATTTCTAAAAATATTCCGCCCATTACAAGGTTACTGTTATACCTAATACTTTATCGCACGAAAGGTTGATATGCAAGGCTAATTTAAAATGATATTTTGTCTTTTTTTTATTGACATAATTAAATATCTGTATTAAAATTTTAAAAGAATTCAGCTCGTTCTGACTGAATGAAACCATTGAGATAAAATGAAAAAAGAAAACGGAAACAGTGTTCTGTATAAAACAATGACTGGTTTAATCAAAATGACAGTCTTTATCGGAGATGTGCTGACGATACTCCTCTCTGTTCCTCTAATTATCTTTGGTGTGTTGTCCATGCTACTGGGTAAAAGAGTTGCCTACTGGGTGTCGTACACTCTTTCGGAGATAACAAATATTGCTGGTGATATCACTTACAATATTCGACTCCATTTAGTTAGACGGACTAATTAAGGCGACAGTTAGTCTAGAATAACAAAAACGCAAACTCTCGAGTTTGCGTTTTTTTATTATAAGAAAATTATTAGATTAGGTGACTATTAACTCGTCTATACTTTTATCAATGTCATCTGGTAGTGGACGAGAATTATCTTCTTCTTTCTCTTCCTTCTTTTTGGGTTCAGAAACATCCTTCTTTGGACTTTCTTTAGCAGGAGTTGCTCTTCGGCGAACCGGCTTAGCTAGTGTGTCTTCGCGTGATGTTTTGATAAGTAAAAATCGGATGACTGTGTTATCGGATGTAAGAGTAGATTTAATTTTTTCCATCACCTCAACTGTTGAACAAAACTTTATCCAAGCGAAGTAGGCGTGGTCGTATTTATCTTTTGAGGTAGTGGTTTTATTATCCATTACATATGCCAAAGGTTGCATCTTTGGAGAACCTTCAGAAATGTACTCTGCATCAGACTCAGATATAATAGCTTTGAAAGAATCGATCTTTGCGTTCAACTCTTCATCTGAAAGATTGGGTAAAAGCAAAAAACCAGCTTCGTACACAACCCGAACCTCATCTTCATTATTTATTTCTTCTGTTGTTTTTTCGTCAGCCATAAAGTGAAAGGTTATCACGAAAAAGAAGGTTATGCAAGTCCTGAAAGAAGAGTTTTCTCCAAAAAGGATAATGTCTCAACTTTACTCAAGAGGCCTTCGCGCAACCATTCCTACACGAGTCAGATTAGCTGGAAACTCCTTAACAGAGAGAGGAACTGAGTCTATACCTTCAAAACCATGCTTTGTAAGGGAATCCTTCATTTTTTTAATTGAAATCGGTTTAAAATGGTATATTTTACCCCACAGACGACCGGTTGGGGTATTCTGTTTTACAGATATTACAATCAAAAACCCTCCTGGTTTTAAAAGGTTAAAAAGTTCTGGAACAGCTAAATCTAGTGAGGCATACTCTAAAACACCACTTGCAATTACCACATCGAAAGATTCTTTTGGTAACTTCATTGTTTTACCACTATAAAGCTCAATTGAGCTAGCGGAGTTTACATCAGATCTAACAAACACCAACCTTTTAGTTGATATCTTAGACTTTCTAGCTAAGCGTCTAGCTTGAGAGAGCATATCGCGATTTAGATCAGTTGCGACTATACTTGATTTTGGAAAAGTTTTAAGTAAGGAGAAACTCAAAAGACCAGTTCCGCAACCAACATCCAAAATCTTTGGATCCTTTATTTCAATGTCTTTGGTTACCCTCTTTATGTAATTACACAAACCTTTTTTAAATCTACTAAAGGTCAAAGTTGCGTCCCAAACAGGAGCAATGCGTGAGTAAAGCTCTTCCATAAAATGTAAGTTTAGTTAATGTTAAAAAATCTTTTGGCATTATCAACCAGGGCCTGCCGAACCTCTTCACTATCCTCTTCCCGAACCTGAGCAATCTTATCTGCTACCTCCTTCACATAAATTGGCAGATTCTCTTTTCCTCTTATAGATTTTGGTGCAACATACGGAGCGTCTGTCTCAGCCATTATCATATCAAGTGGCGGAAACTTTATAAGCTCATCATAGTCTTTGGTTAAGGTTACAACGCCTGTAAAAGACAATGAAAAACCCAAAGATAACAACTTTCGAGCATCATCAACAGTACCAGAGAAGAAATGAGCATTACCTGGAACAGTAGTGCTTTCTTCCAATATCTCTATAGCGTCCTGATAGGCATTACCACCGTCACCATTACGAATATGAAGCATTAGGGGTTTACCTAACTCATTAGCCAGATCAATCTGCAAAGCAAACTGTTCACGTTCTTTCTTTTTTTCATCTTCATCAGTGACATGAAAATAATCTAGTCCGCACTCACCAATCGCAACAACTTTTTCAGACGATGCCAAACTTCGGAAGTCCTCGACGGAAAACTCTCGGTCTTTTGTTTTTAGAGTCTTTCCACTGTCTTCGTCAAAACGATCACCTTGGCTAGTATGAATCGGATGGAGACCGATTGTGGCATAGACGCCCTCGTCAAACTCTTCGGCAATCTTAACTGCTCTAGCAGAGGTCTCGTAGGTGGTTCCAACATTGTTCATCCAGACGCTCTGTTTAAGACTATCCTCTATTAAATCATGGTAGCGATCTTTAAAAACCGAAAAATTCATGTGTGTGTGAATATCAAAATATTGAGGCATAGTAATTTTATTTCTTGTAATTAGTTAATTGTGAATTTGTATAACTAACAATGAGTTAATTATAACATCTCTTTTTAAAATTTTTTAATATTCACCAACAGAGTAATCCCCTCTTCTGGTAATATTAAAATTCAGAAGTTACAAAAAAAATTTTGTAAAGTTTAGTAAAAAGATTAAAACTTTTTACTTCCTCAAAAACAAAGGGCTGTCTAAAAGACCTGTGCGTAGAGCCTTCTCGATAAGTATTGCTGAGTTTGGCATTATTGGTTGCAAAAGTTGTGAGACCACCCAAAGTTCTTGCATTAAATACGCCACGTCTTCTTTGGCTTTGGCGGGAGAGGTTTTTATTGTTTTAAAAGGCTGTTGGTCTTGGATAAATCTTTCCATATTAGCAATGCGTTTCCAGATATAGTCAGTGGCTTTTTGAATATTGAATTCATTTAAGGCAGAGATGAAATTTTCTTCGACTTCTCTATCTTTTTGTATTTCTTGTAAACTCGGAAAGTCCCTAGACTCAACTTCATAACTTGAATACATTTTGATGACTCGACTTAAAGTATTTCCCAAACTGTTAGCTAGGTTAGCGTTATAGCAGTTTTTAAATTTATCCTCTGTCATATCACTGTCTTCAAAAGGATGTATCTCTCGAGCAATGTAGTATCTCAGTGCATCAAGTCCGTACTCCTCTATCAACACCAAAGGATCTATAACATTACCAATAGATTTACTCATCTTTTGTCCATCACTTATAACAAATCCGTTTATGATAATCTGTCGTGATGGTGATAACCCGGCCGAGAGTAGCATCGCTTGCCACATCGCCGACTGTTGTCGAAGATTGTCCTTTCCTGCATACTGCGTTACAGGCCACCAATTATCGAAAACATCCATATTCTCGGGCCATCCAATGACTGAAACATAGTTAACCAAAGCATCAAACCAAACATACATTGTGTGATCCTCGTCACCTGGAACCGGTATACCCCAAGGTTGTTTCTCTCGCAGGCGAGAGATACTAAAATCCTCTAGCTCACGTTCAACAAAAGAGGATATTTCTTTTAGACGAAAGTCGGGTCTAACAAAATTAGGATTTTTTTTGTATATCTCCAAAAGATTCTGGGTATACTTTGAAAAACGAAAAAAATAGTTTTCCTCTTCAATCTCTTCGAGCTCTCGGTCGAAGTGTTCGGGGCAACGTCCCTCTACAAGATCACTATGGGTTTTTTCTAGTTCACAACCAACACAGTACAAAATTTTATAATTCTTTTTATAAATATCACCGTTTTTTTCACAACGGCGCCAAAACTCCTGTGCTGCTCTCATATGCTTTTCGTCGGTTGTCCGAACAAAATTTAAGTCCGACTTCATTCCAAGTTTCTGCGTTAAGTCTTTAAACAACTTGGATACTTCATCGACATACTGTTGCGGATCTTTGCCTTGTTCTAAAGCCTTGCGATAGATCTTTAGGCCATGTTCATCTGTTCCGGTATTAAAAAATACTGAGTATCCCAACCACTCTTTAAAGCGAGCAATGATATCTGCACGCACAAACTCCATAGCATGGCCCATGTGAGCCTTTGCATTAACATACGGCAAAGTGGTTGTGATATAGAATTTCTTTTCGGACATAAGACTACTTAAGTACTTGGGTTTTCGTCTTCTGAAATATTGGTATCTATTTCTTCATGTTCCTTACCAATATCGTTTAGGAATTCCAGAAGAACTGCGGCCAGTGGAACTGAAAGCAAGATACCTAAAAATCCTGCAAGTTGATAACCAGCAATAAGCGCGATAATCACAATTATCGGTGAGAGGCCAACAACTTTACGAACAACCAATGGATAGATTAACTGACTTTCAAACTGTTGAATCACTAAATAAAGACCCAAAACTAACAAAGCCAAAGTTAAATCCCCTTCCACAAAAGCAATGATTACAGCTGGGATACCGGCAATAATCGGACCGAAAATAGGAATCAACTCCATCACTCCAGCTAAGGCAGCAAGCAACAGAGCATGTGGTACGCCCAACAATGTTAGACCAAGATAGACCAAAACAGCAACAATGACGGCCAGAATTATCTGCCCCTGGAGCCACAGACCAATCTTGGTTTCAGCTCTTTTCCAGAGATCTAAAACATAACCTCGACTTTTATCGGGTGTAACCAATGAAAGAAATTTTCGGACTCCGTTTTCTTGGACTGCCATATAGAAAGAAAGAACCATAATCAAAACAAGGTTCAGTATACCACCGAAGACAGCCATCAAACTTCCAATAAAACCAGTAGCCAAACCACTGATTGCTTTATTTATATCTTTAACAATGTCCTGAATTGTAAAAGATGAAGTTACGTCGTGCAGGATTGGATAACGATCTAATAAACCACCTTCTGCTAAAGGATTCCAGTCTTCAATTATTTCAACGTATTGAGGAAGATCGTTACTGAAGTTTACAATCTGAACCATCAAAGGTAGGAGGAAATAATAGAACATCATTATCAAGACTGAGATAATACCAAAATAAATTATAACCACTGCTACCACTCTAGGAAATTTTCTATCAACAAACCAGCGAGCCATTGGAGCAATAGCTGCTGCGATTACAACTGCGGTTATAACTACCAAAACAAGCTCATATACCACAAACAAGCCGGTCAAAATAAGCGCAATGACCACTGCCCAGACTAATATCGAAGGGCTGATACGAACAACTTGATCTCCTGAATTCTTATTTAACATATTAGGTACATACTAACATAATCCAACATTTCTTATCCACCCAAAAAATACATACAGATTATGTACACAAAATAATTTCTAGATGAGTTTGTTTAAAAAATTAAATATAACTCTACTCGACTGACAAAACTGATCCGAGGTTAGGAGAATTTTTGTCTTTGTTTACAAATGATAGGTTTAGATTTTTGTTACAAAATATCTTTCGTGCTACTCGCTGAACGTCTTCTGCTGTTACCGACTGTATCTCCCTAGTGATTGATTTAGGATCACGCATCTTGCCTTCCAGTATCTCTTGTTCTGCATAAAACTCTGCAACTGAATCTGAGGTTTCCAGACCCAAAAGCATTGAGCCTGTGATATACTCTTTAACTTTTTTTAACTCTTTAGGACTAACTTTTTCTTCTTTTAGTTTTTTAAATTCTTCGCAAATTACAGAGACAATTTCTTTTAATCGGTTTTGTGTGACTCCGGCTCGAACAGCCATGTATCCATGGTCGGTATAAAGATCCTCGAATGACCTAACATAATAAGCGACTCCCATCTCATCTCTAAGCTTTTGAAAAAGTCTTGAACTCATACCTCCACCCAAAACGCCATTAATTATCTGAAGGGTTGCTGAGTCTTTGTGGTTAGCTTGAAAGGTTCTAAAACCTAAAACCAGATGTGCTTGATCTACCTTGCGCTGTCGATGCACTTGTGCAGGTTTTGTTTGTTTTTGTGCAACTCTTTTTTTACCAGACTTTTTGGTTTCCGAAATACCAGCAAAAGCTGACTCAACTTTTTTGAAAACCTCTTTGCTGGGAAGGTTTCCGGAAACTAACACTAAGGTTCCTTCCGAGACATAATGCTTTGAGCGATAGTTTACAACATCTTCCCTACTAAACGATGAGACGGTTTCTTTGGTTCCCAAAATATTTCGGCCTGCTGGTTGATCACCGTAAAGCAAAGACATAAACATATCCATAACAACTCTCTGTGGAAGATCCTCGTACATATTTATTTCTTCTAAAATTACGCCCTTCTCTTTCTCTAGCTCTTTAGCTGGCAGAGATGGGTTTAGATACAAATCAGAAACTACATCTAAAATTTTTTCGAACTGACGAATTGGTGCTTTGGCATAGTAGCCAGTAAATTCATGAGAAGTGAAAGCATTGTACTGTGCTCCAATACTGTCGAGCTCTTCACTTATCTTGAATGCTCCAGGTCTTTTGGCAGTACCTTTGAAACAGACGTGCTCCAAAAAATGAGAGATTCCGTTTTGTTCCTTACTCTCATACTTTGATCCCGATTCCGACAGAACCAAAACAGTGGTTGCTGGATTATCTTTCATAGGAATGTGGACTATCCGCAAACCATTTTTTGTTGTTATTTTTTTGTGTTTTATCATAAGAAAACAGTATACAGTAAAAAATATTAATAAGTAAAATTCAGGTAATCTAAACCTGTTACATGAGTCTCAATAAACTACTTAAGTTCTGCTAAAAGGTCTTCTATTTTTAGTCTTTTTTGCTCACCACTATCTCGATCACGAACAGTTACTGTCTGATCATCTAGAGTATCAAAATCAACGGTTACACAATGGGGTGTACCGATCTCGTCTTGTCTACGATAACGCTTACCGATACTACCAGATTCATCATAGATGACTCTAGGAATTTCCTTTTTTAAGATCTCGAATACTTCTCGCGCTTTAGAAACAAGGTCTGATTTATTCTTCATAAGTGGAAAGACTGCAACACGGACCGGAGCAATTGCAACCGGCAAAGACAAGAAAACTCTTTTCTCTCCATTCATCTCATCTTCCCTGTAGGCGCTAACCAAAACAGCCAGAAGGGTTCGGTCCACACCCAAAGAAGGTTCAATGACATGAGGAACTACGCGTTCGTTTTTTTCTTGATCCAAGTAGCTCAATTCCTGACCACTTTTTGAGGCGTGACTTTTTAGGTCAAAATCAGTTCTGTAAGCTAGACCATACAGTTCTTTACGGCCAAAAGGATAATCAAACTCAAAATCAATAGTTCTTTTAGAGTAGTGTGCTCGATCTTCGGCAGGTACTTCTAGTTCATGAATCGAATCCCTATCTAATCCAATCATATCCATCCAACGCCAAATCTCTTCGCGATAATGATCGAACCACTTCTCCCACTCGTCTGGGTGTACAAAATATTCTAGTTCCATCTGCTCAAACTCTCGAGCTCGAAAGATAAAATCACGTGGAGCAATCTCATTTCGAAAGGCTTTACCAATCTGTCCAATACCAAACGGTAGTTGTGGGTGAACAGAGTCCATAATGTTTTTAAAATTAGCAAAAATTCCTTGAGCGGTTTCTGGTCTAAGATAAGACTTGGATTCCTCCCCTTTTCCTGCACCAATACATGTCTCAAACATCATATTGAAAGTTGAAACTTCGGAAAGAGGATTTCCGTTAGGACTTTTTATATTATTCTCTTTAATATGGTTTGAGATATCCTCAATAGACATACCAGTTGGATCATAACCTTGATCCTCCAAAAGATGGTCAGCTCTAAACTGTCGACCGTTTACAGTGTCCGAGACGACAGCATCAACAAAACCACCAACATGACCACTTGCTTGCCAAACATCCTGTCGCATTAAAATAGCTGAATCTAGACCATGGACATCTTCTCTTTCTTCCACAAAAATTCTCCACCAAAGACGAGTGATGTTATTTTTCAACATTACTCCGTAAGGACCATAATCCCAGAAACCACTTAGACCACCATAGATATTCGAGCCAGGGAAAATAAAACCTCTCCTTTTGGCTAATGACACGATTTTTTCCATTGTTGCTTTTTCAGACATATAAAAAATTATTGTACCCTTTCTTGCCCAAAAGTAAAAGCAGGGTCAGAGTCTATTAAAGTTGTGATGTTTGAACCTTTAGCAGTTATGACTTCCTCAGTAAATGAGTCAATTCCTCTAATAGAAATGTTTTCAACTATAGATCTCGAAGAACCACGGTGCGGTATCCTTGGAACATAAGAAACCTGGAAAGCAGCTTCTAGTGGTGAACGCTCAAAACCTCGACCTGCTTCTAGACGGTTTAGTCTCCAAGTAATCTGACGACTAGATTCACTGTATCTAATGTTGACTCCATCTGGAGCAGTCATTCCCATCCATTCAACAAAATCTGGAAGAGTTGCAGTAACCTCAACATCTCGCAAATCATTAACCGACGAGGTCAAACCTAAGACTACGGTATAGGTAGTTGGCTCACCAACTCGTGGAGGAAGTAGTCCAGAGTTATTAAAAGGTCCAATACTGTACAAACCTCTGGAAGAAACACCAGCTGTAGTTGAAAGTTCGATATTTTGTCGAACTGTCGATTGCAGATTTTCAGAAACCCCCTCTTCTCGAGTCTGACGCGCTGTCACTCGCGTGGTTATCAACTCACTTGGTTCTGGCAGATTCCTTAAAACAGAACTATCTAAGAAAGAAAAAGAAAACTCAAAAATTTCTTCTCGGCCCGCAGGAATCTCTGCAAGGCGAGTCTGGTCAATATGACTCCATATTAAAAGATTGTTGTTGGGGTCGAAGAAACCACCTCTTCGAGTTTGGATACTGTCTGGGTCAATTATTTTATCACCCAAATCTATCTGAATCTCAACATCTTTAATTTCAACCGAAAGACCATTCCGAACTCGAATCACACCCTCAACTACACCCAACGGAGAAATAGTAATATCTCCTGTACGTCCAGACAAAGATGACTTCAGTACTAACTGTGGTGAACGAAGTATGGCTGAGTACGAATCTGATGAATAGATAGCCATGAGCCTATTGTTATCGTCTAAAACGCCAACAGAAAAACGAACTGTTCGCTCCTGACCAGCATCTCCTTCAAAAAAACCTTTCAAGGAAATCTCTTTTCTTTCATTTGCTTCAAAGTCAGTAAATATCCATTCACTATTGTCTCTGTCTGGTTCTACACTAAACTCACGAGGAGTAAAACCTGAAGGATATTCAGCTATCAAAACCACATTTTTTAGTACTTCAGAACTGTACGAATCAATTTTTACAAAAAACTCTGCATCTTGTCCTGCGTAGATGTCTCTTAATGAACTAACAGAGATCGATATTGGAGAACTACCAATTAAAATATCGTAATCACTTTGGTGAGTGTACCGAGCATTAGACCTTTCAACACCATACTCGAGTTCAAAAAATAACCTTTGGTTTAGACCCTCATCACCAAAGAGAATAAAACTTAGATTAACTTCTGCTTGCTGACGAACACCCACATCACCCACCTCTAGGCGAACACGGTTTAATTTTTTCGAAAGATCATTTAGTTCGCGAGCTCCTTCCGGGTAGTTTACAATCAGATCAACATTTTTTAAGGTTGTGTTATTGTTGTTGTATATTTGAACTGTCACCTCAACCTCCTGCCCACTCTCGATTTCATCTGGTCCTAAAAAAGTAACATCTATGTTACTGGACGAAATAAATATGTCCCCTTTTAAGAATGTATACACTGCAAAACCAATCGCTCCTAAAAAGAAAAGGACTGCGACAATAAAACCAGCAATGATTATCTTCTTACCTTTATTATTTGAATTCATATTGAAAATTATAACACAAACATCTTAAGAGATTTAATAAACTACTTTCAAAAAATTAGAGGGGTTATACACATACCAAAACAAGAAATACTAGATACTACTTTTATGCAAGGATCGGTTAATAACCTTTGTGGTTTCTTTCAAAAGTGGCTGCATTTTAAAAATATGTTGATCCGTAATAACCTTTTCAGATAAAAATGGTTCCAAGAAACTCTCTTGGTCTAAAAAACCAAGCATATACATCACCCGCAGAACAATTATTCTCTCAGCACTTCGGCACTCTGAAAGGGTTTTTACATTTTTAGAAATATAATCAAGGCCGTTAAAAACCGTATCAAAAACATCTTCGTAACCAAGACCTTCGTCAAGATATTTATCACAGAAAGCAATTACCCTTGCTATTACTCTCGAAATGTTCTTGGGGCCAGTAGTAGAGAAATAAAGATTTTGAATTGGCACAGAGTTAGTTATCCTCCAACCTCCTTTGCCGTATAGTAGAGTTATAAGTGACAAAGAGTATGGTGTTAGACCAAAACGAAGTTTGGAGTTTATTTTTCGAACCCCACCTGCAGTGGCCGTTAGTTTTCCGAGTTCCCTACTCCAGATAACAACAGAGCTGTCAGACTCTCGATGTTGGTACGAACGAAGGACCACAGCTTCGGTAATATACTGTCGATATGACCTCATATTTTTTACAAAACATCAATTTGAAGTTTTAGGTTTAGGTTTTCTAGATTGAGCTCTTCAGACTCTAGTAGTTCGTCTATAAATTTAATCTCACTAACAGCAACTCTCTCTTTAAGAATTTCTTCAGCTCGACTCATTATTAGTTTAGCTTCATCAGAACTCTCAACAGAAAGAATAACTTTCTGAGTTGGTTGTAGACCAGCATTTTTTCTACTGTCTTGAAGTTTACGAACAATTTCTCTAACATAACCTTCTTGCTTTAGATCTTCTGTGATATTTGTGTCCAGCTCAACTTCCTCTAGAAGGTCTTTTTTGACAATGATTTCTTTAACATTGAGTTCGTCACGAATTAATTCAAGCATATCGCTATCTTTAACAATACTCTCTGAAAGATTCTTGAAGGAGGCACTCTTTAAAGGTTGTCGAACTTTTATTCGGTTTCTTGATCTTTGTTCCAGACCCAAAGAAACTGCTGTTCGAACTTCTACCATGTCTTTAAGAAGACCCAACTCTTGATTGAATTCTGTTGGCCAACTTTCTAGATGAACACTCTGTGGATCGTTATCTTTTCTTACCTTTAGATATATATGCTCCGCCAGAAATGGAATAAACGGTGCAGAAAGCAAAGCAAAACGATTTAGTGCATAACGAAGGGTACCCAGAGACTGCTCTCTGTCTTTTCCCTGACTCTTGATTCGGTCACGAGAACGACGAAGATACCAAGTTGAGATGTTATCAACAAAATCACCAAAAAGACGAGTTGCTTTGTCAATCTGATAACCTTCAATGTTTTCGGTAACACCCTGACCAAGACGATCGACTTCTGAAATAATCCATCTGTCCAAAACATTATCTGATTCACGAGAGGATTCAACATCTTGACCTTGATACATCTCGAAGAAAGACAAGACATTTAAAGCCCGACCAATAACCTTCTTAACTGACTCTTCGACCATGGATTCAGAAAAAGCAACGTCCTCAGCCTTAACTGCCGGCATAGACATCAAGGTATACCTCAATGCGTCAGCTCCATGACGATTTACAACATCCATTATTTCGGGATAATTTTTCAATCTCTTACTCATCTTTCGACCATCTTCAGCTAAGATTGTTCCGTTAACCACCACTGTTTTAAATGGTGAACATCCAAAAAGAACTGATGAAAGTGTTAGGAGTGTGTAGAACCAACCTCGTGTTTGATCCTGACCTTCGGCAATGAAGTTGGCTGGAAATAGCGGGCTTTTCTCTTTTTCAAACTCAGCTTTGTTTTCAAAAGGATAATGAGCTTGAGCAAAAGGCATCGAGCCAGAATCGTACCAAGTGTCGAAAACCTCGGGAATTCTTTTCATCTCTCCCCCACACTTACAAGGAAGCTTAACCTGATCAATGTATGGTCTATGGAGATCTAATTCGCGTTTTTCGTTATGTGGGTATTTATAAAACGGAAGTTCACAAATCTCAGCATTTTTAACAAAGTCCTCTTTGTCTCCCCTAATATCTATACAACGATTTTTGTCAGCAGACTCCCCAACCGAATACAGAAGCCAGATGGGAGTCTCGTGAGAAACTAACAGAATTTTTTTATCTTTATATTTTTCTTCCAGATCATCAAGCAAATCTCCCATGCGGATTTTTATATCATTAAAGCTTTCACCTTTAGGTAAAGGATTCTCAAATCGATCTTGCCAGTTAGGAAAATAATTTCGATATTTTTCAACTGACTGAAGATGAAGTTCTCCAAAATCCATCTCTCGAAGCCGTTTATCGAACAAAATAGATTCTTTAGGTAATCCAATCTCAGAAGCAAACAATTCTGCAGTCTCTCGAGTTCTAACAAAGTCTGAACTGATAATAATATCTGGTTTTTTTTGTTTATACTCTTTGGCTGTTTTTTTAACCTGCTCAATTCCAGTCTCAGTTAGATGGTGTTCGAACTCAGGATCCGAATTCAAAATCATAGAAACATTGTTCTCTGCCTGACCGTGTCGCATAACTTCATACTGGTTGTTACTTTTTTGTCTAATCTCTTTTACTGAACCTATAACCTGAACATCATCACATGAATCACATTGCCAAACAGGAATTGGTGATCCCCAAAAACGACTTCGGGAGATAGACCAGTCTCGAGCCTCTTCTAACCATTTACCGAAACGATTTCGGCCGACATGCTCTGGCACCCAACTAACTTTTTTGTTTTCTTCGATTAGAGTGTCTCGGAATTTGGTTACAGCAATAAACCAAGAGTCTGTTGCGTAGTTTAGAAGTGGAGTATCACAACGCCAACAGTGTGGGTAGGAGTGACTAATCTTTTCTTTAGAGAAAAGTAGTTCTCGTCCAGCCAGGTTTTTTATAACTTCAATATCAGCTACTTGATGATTTTCTTTTAGCTTTACAAAAAGACCTTTGAAATCAGATACTTCGTCGTTAAACTTTCCGTTGAACCCAACATGTTGGACAAAAGGTAGTTCGTGCTTTACCTGTAAATCAAAGTCATCTGAACCAAAAGCTGGAGCAATATGCACAATACCGGTTCCATCTTCGGTGTTCACAAAATCTGCCGAATAAACTTGCCAACCGTTCTCTTTATTCTCAACCTTATCAAAGTAATAATCAAAAATCGGAGTGTAGGAAAGACCAACAAGGTCTTGGCCTTTAAGTTCTTTTATCTTTTTGTACTCTTTTTCTTTCATTGCTTTCTCCAAGCACTCGGTAGCCAAAATAAAACATTCGCCTTCAGACTCCAAAACACTGTAAGAGATGTCACTACCCACAGCTAAAGCGACATTACCTGGAAGAGTCCATGGTGTAGTAGTCCAAGCTAAAAAAGAAACTACCTTATCGGTCTCAACAACCTTCTGCGGATCAGTTAACCTAAACTTAGCTGTAAGCGAGATGTCTTGTATATCTTTATAACCTTGATTTATCTCAAAGTTTGAAAGAGTTGTCTCACACCTTGGACAAATATGCATAGACTTAAAACTCTTATACACCAAACCTTTGTTGTATAACTCTTTAAAAGCCCACCATCCAGACTCGGTGTAGTTTGTATCCATGGTCAGATAAGCTTTTTCCATATCAATCCAACGACCTAGTCGCGGAACTATCTCTTTCCAATCTTTGTCGTAACGCAAAACACTTTCTCTAGCGGCTCGGTTAAATTTTTCGACTCCATACTCTTCAATATCTTTTTTACTCTTCAAGCCAAGCTCTTTTTCAATCAGGTTTTCAACTGGTAGACCATGACAATCCCACCCCCAAACACGACGCACAAATTTTCCGCGCATAGTTTCAAATCTTGGGATTATATCTTTTATTGTTCCAGGTAAGACATGACCATAGTGTGGTAAACCTGTAGCAAACGGTGGTCCATCGTAAAAAACAAAGTTGCCGTTCGGTGACGGTTTCTCTAATGTTTTTTGAAAAATATTTTCCTTCTCCCAAAAAGCCAAAATTTTTGTTTCTCTTTCAGAGTGTGAAGAGTTGTTGCTCTCAGACTCCGTACTTTTTAATCGTTCTTTTTTGTTCATTATTTCGATATCTTACCATTTTTCCTAAAGTAATCCAAAAAATTATGCTCTTTTTTTTAGAGTCTTTAAAAATCTTTTAACAGGTATGAATTTTTGTTATAGTTAATAAATATGAATGAATACACAGCAAAAAAATTAGGGGAAGTTTTGGCATTTGCCGAAGTGGGATTAGAGAGTCTAGAAAAAGGTGAGGTTGGGATTAAGGAGGCTGTCGGTGAACAGAACCAACAAAATTTCGTCGCACAGAACAAAAAACACGGAGAGGATATTAAGAGCTTAGCAAAAAGCTATGATGTTTTAGATGTGGTTGAGACCAAAGCTAAAGCCACTGGAGAAAAACTTCGCGCAATGCGTGAGATATATATAAAAGAAGATGACTGGCAAGATCCAGCAGAATTAATGGAGTGGCACGGTTTCTTTGAGGGTGCTGCTTTGGTTCACTGGAGTCTGATTGAAGGTGTTGCCGAAACTATCTCTGAGGAAAAAGTTCTAGGTCTTTCTAAAGAAGGAAAAGATTTTCACTCCCTTTTTCTAAAAGAGGTTGAGAAGTCTCTAAAAAATATTGGAAGTCAGAAAGCTTCTAAATAGTTTAGTACTGAAAACTTTTAAACTACATCTCTTTTAGGTCTGGAATACCTAGAATATTTAGTCCGTTTACCATTACTTGTTCAAAACACTCTGTTAAGGCAACTCTGTACGGACAGTCTGGGTCATTTTTTTCGACTATCCTTTCGTTTGCATAAAAAGTATTGAAGACTGAAGAAAGTTCGGTTAGATAAGTGACCATATGGTGAGTTGACCAATCTTCCAAACACTTCAGAACTATTTCCGGAAATTTGTATACCTCACGTTCTAGATTACCAACTCCACTTACTGGTGTTTCAGATAGTTTAGCCAAAAGATCTTCTTTTTTGGCCTTAGCAAGAACAGCGCGGGCTCGAACCAATGAATACTGCAAATATGGACCAGAGTCACCTTCAAAAGAAAGCGATTTGTCTTCATCAAAAACAATATTCTTTCCAGCTGTTTGGCGTAGCACAGCATACTTGATAGCCGCTATTGCTACTTTCTCAGCTACCTCCTCTCGGTTATCAATTTCCCGATCCTGCATCCTCTCAAGAGCTAAAGAAGTAAGGCGGTTCAAAACATCTTCACCTGAAAGAATATTACCGTCTCGCGAGGACATTCGTCCGGTTGTAAGGCGTAGGCGACCATGAGGAATGTGCAGAAGTTTTCCTTTAAGGTCGGGTGAAACTTGTTCGGCTGCACAGTTCACAACTTTGAAATACTCACCTTGTTCAACATCAACGATGTTTATAGAAAGATCAAACAAGAAATAATCCCTCTTTAATTTAATTAATCCTAAATCCTTTGCTTCATATGGGGCGATACCTTCCGAAGTTAAAAAGACTCTAGTATGAAGTCCGGAGTGGGCTTCTGGGAAAATTATAGCCCCCTGGCTTTCCTCGAAAACTTTTCCAACATTATCTAAAACTATTTTTTTACCAACCAAAGCAGACTGGCTTTCCAAAAAACGATGATCGAATTTACTACCCAACCGGGTAAATATCTCTTCAAAATGCTCGAGAGAAATCTCTCGACCTAGTTTGTGTATCTTGCTTATCTCTTGGTCACTTTCTGTGTATATCTTTTTGTTTATATCGGTTATTTCCTTTTTGGCTTGCTCGTCGTTAGCGTAAGCTTTGGCTCCCAAAGCATAGGCCTTTCCTAGATCTACAACTGTCTCCGACGGGAGTTCTTTTTTAACAATGGCCCAGATGGCTTGAGCTACATGCAAACCAACATCACCATGATAGGAAACCACCTTAAGATCTGCACCCTGCTGACGAATAACTCTGGAGAGAGACTCACCAATAATATTGTTGACTAAGTGACCAATATGAAACTCTTTGAAAGGGTTGGGTTGGCTGTGCTCTATTATCAATTTCTTTCCTTTTAGTGTCTCGTTCTGTCCATATTTATTTCCAACCTTTTTAATTTCTTGAAGAGATTCAAGAAAAAAATCAGATGAAAGGTAGAAATTAATAAAACCTGGACCAGCAATTTCAACCTTCTCAATCTCTTTTGGTAGATCTTTTTCGATTTCTGAAACTATCTTTTCTGCTAACTGTCTAGGATTCTCAGAAATATCATTAGCTAAAACCATAGCTACATTACTTGAGTAGTCACCGTGATCAATATCATTAGGGTGTTCTAACAAAACACTCTCTGTTCGAAGTGAAAGTTTCGTTAGAGATTTATTTATAGTTTCTTTAATAATCTGTCTAATATCCATATTTATCTATCTTATCTCAAAGACAGTAAAAAGAAAAACTTCACAAAATAAATTTTGATGCTGAATATTAATATAAATTTATTTTAGTCCTGTACTACCAAATCTACCTTCCCCTCTTTCTGTTTCACTTAACTCATCCACTTCTTCAAGTTCTACAATTTCAACTGGAATAATCATCAATTGTGCCACCTTATCTCCAACTTCAACCTTGTATGGTTTATCACTTAAATTTATAAGTTGAGCATTATATTCTCCCCTGTACCCTGCATCAAAAACACCACCTATTGTAGCAATTCCATTTTTTGCAACTCCACTCTTGTCTTTAACAACTGCTGCGTATCCATTTGGAAACTCTAAAGCAAAACCAGTATGAAAAACTGCCCTCTCTCCTGGATCAATAACTCCTTCTTCACGAGAGAACATATCAAGAGCCACATCTCCCTCTTTGGCATAAAAAGGAAGTTTGGTGTTGGGATATATTTTTTTTATCTTTATCTTCATTTTATCTCCTTCTCAATCACTTTTAATAATTCTTTTTTTACAGACTCAAAATCTTTATTGGCATCTACTGTGATTACAGGTACTGTCTTAAAAAATTCTGCAAGACCACTCCGTACTCTGCTGTGAAAATCAATATCTCTGTCATCAAAATGATTTAACTGAACACCTCTTTGTTCTGCTTTTCTCTCTAGTCCGACTTTTGGATCAATGTCCATAAATATATATAGGTCTGGTTTAAAATCACCCAAATATATATCACGCATACTATAAAAAAGATCCTTCAAGGAAGAATCTTCTTGTCCATAAATTTGATAGGTGTAACTTGATGAATCAAACCTGTCTGTTACAACATTCATTCCTCTTTCCAGTGCTGGAATAACAGTCTCTCTCATATGGTCAGCACGTGATGCCCAAAAAAGAGCAAACTGTGTTTTTCCGTCAGCCTCCTTTGCTTGAGGAGATAAAATAACCTCTCTTATCTTCTCAGCCAAAACAGAACCTCCTGGCTCACGAGTAAAGATGGTACTTTCTCCAAGTATTTTTTTTAGTTCATTTATTTGTGTACTCTTTCCTGCACCCTCTCCTCCTTCAATAACGATAAACTTTCCTCGTTCCATATTTATTTTTTTAAAATATTATCGATTCTCCGAGCGATATTTATCATATCTTTTTCCTTTTTTCCTCGAGTAGTTTCGCCTGCTGTACCTATTCTTATACCAGACGGATCCATTGGAGAACGAGGGTCGTTGGGAATTGTATTTTTATTTACAATAATACCCTCTTTTTCCAGCTTATCACTCGCTTCACTTCCGGTAACTCCGTTCTTAAATGTATCAACAAGTAAAAGATGATTATCTGTTCCACCTGAGACTATTCTCCAACCTAATTTTTTTAGTTCATCAGAAAGAGATTTTGCATTAGCTAATATTTGCTTAGCATATTTTTTAAACTCTGGACTCTTTGCTTCTTTTAGTGCTACTGCAACAGAAGCAATCTGATTTATATGTGGCCCTCCCTGAAGCCCTGGAAAAATTGCTTTGTCTATCTTTTTACCCAACTCTCTCTCATCATCTTTTGAGAAAATTATTGCGCTTCTTGGTCCTCGAAGAGTCTTGTGAACTGTAGTAGTTACAACATCTGCATACTTAAAAGGTGATGAATGAACCCCACCCGCAACCAGACCTGCAATGTGTGACATATCTACCATTAAATATGCGCCACAAGAATCCGCAATCTCTCTAAACTTTTTCCATTCTATTTTTCTTGGGTAGGCTGTAAAACCAGCAACAATAATGTTGGGTTTTTCTTTCTTTGCTATTTTCATTAAAACCTCATAGTCTAGTCTTTCGGTCTTTCTATCTACTCCGTACGGAACTTGCTTCCAAAACTTACCAGTCGCTGAGACCTTGTGTCCGTGAGTCAGATGTCCCCCATGATCCAGACTCATTCCCATTATCTTTCCTCCTTGTGGTATCAAAGCAGTATAGACCGAAAGATTGGCTGGTGATCCAGAAAGAGCTTGGACGTTAACATGCCATTTTTTTGGAGAAAGTTTAAAAACCTCCCTAGCTCTTTTCTGCGCCAATCTCTCTATCTTATCCACTATTTCATTTCCGCCATAGTATCGTTTACCTGGGTACCCTTCTGCATATTTATTGGTCAACTCTGAACCCAGAGCCTTTAGAACATCTTTCGAAACATAGTTTTCTGAGGCAATTAAATTTATAACTTTCTTTTGACGTTTTTTTTCTTCGGCTATAAGTTTGTTTATTTCTGGATCATTCATAATACTTCCAATTGTAGCAAAAAAAAATAAAGACGGCGAGATATAAAAAAACGCAAGAGATTTAACCTTCTTGCGTTTCAAAATTATTCGAACTGCCTTCCAACAACATTATCCGAGTGGTTTTTGTTGAAAAATATTTCACTACCTTCTAATAGGTAAACATCACGAATTCCGGCTTTCATCATAGCGTTCCAACATGACTCGCAACACCACCAATGACCCCAAAGATATACATCTGCTCCAGTAGTTTCTTTTTTGTTATCTACAGCATCTCTGATTGCCTGTTGCTCTCCATGATTTTTAGGATGACAACCTTCACAGAGTTCATAACCTTCTCCTGAAGGAACGTTTTGTTTTACACGTTCACATTCGTGGTGATTGTGATAGTCACTACCGTTAGCACCTCGAGATATAATTTCATTTTCTTTAACAATAACCACAGCGTTTGGCATTGTTTTATCCAGTGAATACTTTTTAGCAAAATCTTTTGCCTCTCGCATAAATGAATTTTCCAAAGGAACAAACTTTATTTCCCGACCCGCAGGAATATATGGATAATTAATTTTTTCCATTAAGTAATAATAGCAAAATACTACAAAAAATAATAATTGGTTTTTTATTAAAAAAGATAATATAATACCTAAATGGCAAAATTTGACCAAATATATAAAGATATGATATCTGAGATTATGAAAAAAGGTCTCAGAGAAAAGTCTGAAAGGACAGGTCTTGAAACTTCAGCAGTTCCTGGAATGCACTTCTCGATAGACATAGAAAAAGATGGTTTTCCACTCCTAACTTTAAGAAAAATACCGATTAAGATTTTTGTTGCCGAACAAGCATGGTTTCTGGCTGGATCCAGAAAACCTGAAGACTTTTTGCGAGACTACACAAAAATCTGGGACTACTTTACCAATCCAAACGATGTAGTTACTGTAGCTTATGGTTATAGGTGGAGAAAACACTTTGGAAGAGATCAGATAAAATGTTTGGTGGACCTTCTAAAGAAAGAGCCTTCGAGTAGGCATGGTGTGGTTATGGCTTGGGATCCAGCTACAGATGGACTAAGTCTTGTTAAAAAGAAAAACGTGCCCTGCCCTTTTACATTTACAGTAAACATAATAAACGGAAAACTGCATATGCACAGTATTGTCAGATCAAATGATATGATTTTGGGATTTCCTCATGACGTTGCGGGCTTTGCCCTACTTCAATGTGTTCTTGCTCAGAAACTCAACGTAAGTCCTGGTATATATTCTCAATCAATATCCAACGCTCATATTTACGAAAACCATTACACAGGAGCAAAAGAGATTATGAAAAGGAAAGTTAAACATAAAAAGATAAAATTAAATCTACCCAAAAACGCTTTTGATAAGATGGAGAAAAAAGACAAAAAAACAGTTGATAAAATAATAGAAGACTTAGAAAAACAGTATTCTCCACTTCCTGCAATTAAAAATTTAAAAATAGCTTTATAAAAAAATGGCCATTCTAACAAAAAACCAAATCATAGATAGAATCAAAAAAGGTGATGTCGAGTTTAAACCTGAGTTAGACCAGTTTCAAATGCAGTCTCACGCAGTTGACCTAAGACTGGGTTACACTTTTATAATTCCTAAACACTGGCATCTAACAGAAAACGGGAGAGAGGCTCTACACATAGATCACTTCGACAAAAAAAACCAACAATATTTTGATGTTTTAGAACTTGAAAAAGGTCAACACTTTGATCTTCTACCACAAGAATATGTTTTGGTTTCGACCTTGGAAAGTATAAAAGTACCAAATGATTTAATGGCTGTTCTCTATCCGCGATCATCAACCAATCGAAGGGGTCTGTCAGTAGACTTAACTGGAATAATTGATTCGGGTTATGAAGGACAGTTAGCAATTCCAGTTAGAAACAACACAAGTGGTCAGACAATTAGAATGTACCCAGGGGAACGTTTTGCGCAGGTTGTCTTTGACCGACTAGATGAAGTGGTAGATATAGAAAAAAGTAGATACCACAAAAAGGATATAGTAGAAGGTTTTATTAGATCAAAATCTGAGAAAAAACACGACGAGGTTGAGATAGAAATGATTCAAAAAGGTGAAATCGAAGAGTTAAAAGAAAAATTTAAAGTATAAAATGATATCTATTATCGTTGCGGTGGATAAAAACCTAGGGATTGGTAAAAACAACTCTATTCCTTGGGATATTCCAGAAGACCTAAAAAGGTTTAAGGATTTAACAACAGGACACCCTGTAATAATGGGTAGAAAAACATGGGAGTCGATACCGGAAAAATTCAGACCTTTACCGAACAGAGAAA
Organism: Candidatus Campbelliibacteriota bacterium; assembly: GCA_007117035.1. Classification (GTDB taxonomy): domain Bacteria; phylum Patescibacteriota; class Minisyncoccia; order Phycocordibacterales; family CSBR16-193; genus CSBR16-193. Next base: position 10,767 of record SKHG01000029.1, on the reverse strand, counting down.
ATATAATAATAAGCAGAAACACTGATTACAGTGCTTCAGGTGCTAAGACAGGGGAATCAATTGAACAGGCAATTGATACTGCAAAAAATTTAGAAGGTGGTGAGGAGATTTTTATAATAGGAGGAGGAGAAATATATAAACAAGCTCTTCCCCACACCGACAGACTATACCTTACAATAATTGATGCTAATCTAGAGACAGACACTTCTTTTCCAGAATATAGTGAGTTTAAAAAAGAAATTTATAGAGAGGATAAAGAATCTAACGGTTTTAGATATACATTTCTTACTTTGGAGAGAGGATAAAAGAACAGGCCAGATAAACATAATATTAAAACACAAACCTTATTTATATATTTCTCCTAAACTCTGTCTGAAAAAAGATTTCTACTTAAACAAAAAACCGGTCGCTTTATGCGACCGGTTTTAATTTATATTATTTATTTAACCTCTACACCCATTGAGCGACAGGTTCCCTCGATTATCTTAGAAGCGGACTCAATATCGTTGGCGTTAAGATCTTGCATTTTTCTCTCAGCAATTTCTTTAATCTGCGCCTTGGTTATAGTACCAGCCTTACTGACCAAATTCTTACCAGAACCCTTATCCTTACCAATTGCTTTTAGGATTAGACGAGAAGCTGGTGGGGTCTTTAAAACGAAATCGAAGCTTCGATCCTTATAGACAGATATCACAACCGGAATTATATCACCCCGCATATCTTTAGTAGCCTCGTTAAATCGAGTCACGAACTCACCAATATTAATTCCAGCTTGTCCTAGTGCTGGACCAACCGGAGGAGCTGGATTAGCTGCGCCACCTGGAATTTGAAGTTTTAATTTTTTTTCTGCTTGTTTTGCCATAATATATAGTAGTGATTTGTAAGATTAACCTATAACTTTCTGATTTGCAAGAAATCTAGCTCTACTGGAGTTTCTCGTCCGAACATAGCCACCAAAACCTGAACTTTTCCGTGATTCTCATCAACTTCATTAACCTTACCCTCCAACTCCTTAAACGGACCATCTGTAATGACAACATGATCTCCAACCAACAAATCTATCTTGTGTGTTGGTGTATCACTCTCCATTCGACCGATTAATTCATCAACTTCCTTTTGAGGAATTGGAACAGGGTAAACTCCGGTCCCGACAAAACCAGTTACTCGTGGAGTGTTTCGAACCACAAACCAAGAATCGTCGGTCACGACCATGTTAACTAAAATATAACCAGGATAAATTTTCTCAGAATCTTCAATTCTTTTTCCTCCTCTAATCTTGATCTTTTTTTGAGTTGGAACGATTACATCAAATATTTTGTCCTGCATACCTAAAGACTCAATACGTTGCTTTAGGTTTTTACGAACTGTTTCTTCATAACCAGAATAGGTATGGATAACATACCAATTACGACCTTCTTGTATTCTTTGTTTTTGCTGTTTTAGTTGTTCTTCAGTCATGTTTGTTTATTAATTAAAGAAAAATATTTTCAACTATCACTTCAGAAAAAATGAAGTCAAAAAATCCCAAAAAGAGTGCTGCTACTATAGAAACAGCAATGACAAGTAGAGTAAAGATGATAGCCTGCTTACGAGAAGGCCAACTAACATGCTCCATCTCCCCTTTGGTAGCCTTTAGATATTTTTTTAATCTATTCATAATTTTTTTATTAAAAAACCCCTTCCCGGGGCTCTCTTATTTCATTACATTACTCCTTTTAAATAAAGTTGTCAACAAAAAACCACCCAATGTTTTAGACAAAACATTGGGTGGGGAGCTAACTCGTCGGGAATTGAACCCGAATCTTTCATCCTGAGATGAGTGTTCTACCTATTGAACTACGAGTTATGAGGAACAAAACCAAGCACCCTCTCTCTTCCTGTTCACGATATTTGGAACGCTAGAAGATAACGAGGGGAGTTACTTCGCTAGGGTTTTCCTTATTTTCCTTTAAAAATTAAGGAAATATACGAAGACGAAGGACTTGCTATACCTTCACGACTCTAACATTGTACGGTTATATACTAATTAAACACATCAACGCCTGTGTGTTTACTGCGGATTAGTAAACAATGCTCCGAATATAATACATCTATTAAAATAAATGTCAAGTTTTACACTTTCTGTGTTTAATAGGGGTAACTATTTAATCTCGTAAGTTATAATCACAGTAGAAATTATTTTTTCTTCACCTGGTGAGAAAACAGGTTGATCAACTGAATAATCTTGCATTGAGTCTTTAGACATCTCCATTCTTGTAAAGAATCCAGGTTGGTTTTCACTAAAACTGACAACTCTAACAAGTTTAACTCCTAGGTCTTTGGCCACAACCTCAGCCTCGCGCTTAGCTTCTTCTATAGCTAGACGTCTGGCTACATTTTTAATCTCTTTTTCGTCAGAAACAGTGAAAATAATACCGCTGATGTTGGTTGCGCCACGTTCTCCAACTCCACCAACTAATTCTCCGGAACGCTCCAGTTCATCAACCACTACTCTGGTAGTATGGACAACTTCGTATCCCACTAAAACACGCTCACTGTTTGGCCAAATGATTCTTTCATCATAAATAGCTGAAACAGGTCGGTTTTCATACCGAGGAAAAACAGAGTAGCTAACTGTTTTTATCTTTTCTTCAGACACACCAGATTGTTTAAGATATTCGATTATCTCATTAACCAGACTAGCGACTTCGTCTTGGGCCTCTGAAACCTCTAAACTTTCGAACTGAACAGAGAAACTAAACTCAGACGCATCAGGAACAACAACCACTTCCCCCTGCCCTTGAAAAGTTAGGGTTGTTTGTGGAGCCACATCTCTACCGATATAACGGTTCTCTTTGGCTGCATTAAAGAACATCATTATCAAAAAGAGTGCTAAAACTAAAAGCACAACAACTGAAACTATTATCAAGCGACGAAACTCCAACGGAAGACTTTGTTTTTGATCATTCATATTATTTTTATTATGGTACTAATTATATCACCCTTACGATTTATTTTTTATAATTCTAAGAATCTTCGCTTAGGTTGATCAAGTTCTCAAACAGTGAGTAGACTGTCATCGGACCAACTCCCCCAGGTACTGGAGATATATTCTCGACAATCGGCTGAACTACAGAAAAATCAACATCGCCACTGACTGCCCTTTCACCGTTTTGATAGTCAACTGAAATACCAACATCTATAACAGTCTGACCTTTTCGAACAGATTTAACTGTGACTAAACCAGGGTAGCCAGTAGCTGAGATTAATATATCAAAAGTTGGTAACAAAGAATCTAGATCTTTGGTTTTACTGTGACAGACAGTTACTGTTGCGTTTTTTTTCAAAGCCAAAAGAGCAGTCGGCTTACCAACCAAACTAGAACGTCCAATAACACCTACATGTTTACCACTAACATCAATCCCGTAAAAATCAAGTAGGGTAAAAATCCCCAACGCGGTCGCTGGTACTATTGCTTTGCTCGATCCCTCCCAGAGAAGTTTCAAATTATGAGAAGTTAATCCGTCTGCATCTTTTTGTGGAGATATAGCCTCGATTACATCAGTGGTATCTAGGTGTTTTGGTACAGGTAGTTGAACAATAATCCCTTGAGTGCTTTGATCGATGTTTGCTTTTTTAATCTCGGAAATAACTTCCTCGGTTGAAATATCATTTGCTAATCTATTACATTCCACCTCAACCCCAATCTTTTTAGCAAACTGCTTCTTCTTTTCAATATACAAAGAAGATTGCTCATCATTTCCAATTTGGAAAATAACTAACTTAGGTTTAAATCCTAAATTCTCTAAACGTTTCTCTAAACGCTGAGACAAGGATTCTCTCGCTTTTTTTCCATCTAGTATCATGTAGTCAATAATACTGTAAATACAAAACAGTACAAGCCTCAAACAGTTTAGATTTTTGTATCTTTGTTTTTAGAATTTTTGTATATAAATTATTTGGAGTCGGACGAAATCGAAGACGTACAGAACTGACAACGAGTAGCTTTTCTAGAAACATCTTGCAGGCAGTATGGGCATGGTCTTGTGGTTTTGGTCTTTTGAGGTGACTGCTCTTGTTTTTCTCGAAGACGATTTATTGATCTGACTAAAAAGAAAACCACAGAAGCTACAATAACAAAACTTATAACACTGTTAATAAAAAGACCATAATTTATAGTAGCGACCCCAGCTTCTTTGGCGGCTGAGAGGCTTTCGAAACTTTCGTTGCTCAAATTAATATACAAATTACTGAAATCAACATTACCAGTAAAGTAACCAATCGGTGGCATTATTACATCATTAACTAAAGACTGAACGATACTATTGAAGGCTGCACCAATGATAATACCAACAGCCAGATCAATTACACTACCCCTGAGGGCAAACGTCTTAAACTCTTTTAAGATATTTTTCATGATCTAAATAATATCACGTTTGACAGTTTATTTTAATTCTGTAATATACAAATATGCAACTTACTTGCATTTATCATTAACTAACCCATGATGAAAAATAAAAAAATTATATACATAGCCATTTTAGTGATTGTTGTTTTAATAGTTTCTACATATTTTATAAAAACAGATGAAAATAAAGGACTGACTGTCACCACTAGCTTTTACCCGCCAGCTGATTTTGCTCAGGTTATTGGAGGAGAGTTACTTTCTGTTGTGAACATAAACCCACCTGGATCCGACCCACACAGTTTTGAACCAACACCTAGGGACATTACTAGAATTTTAAATTCAGACATATTTATCTACTACGGAGCTGGAATAGATACATGGGCTGAGCGAATTGCAGATGAAGCCAGAAAAAACGGTGTTTTGGTTATCGAAATGACTAAAAACTTTGAATTAGACGAATTTGAACATGACCACGACCACCACGATGAGCACGGTCACGGACATGATGACGATCACGGTCACAGCGATCATAAGCACGAAAGTGATCACCATAATGAAGATGGTCATGGACATGATGACGATCACGAGCATCACCACTCACACGACCACAGTCATGAATACGACCCACACATCTGGTTAGACCCTTTGATGGCAATCAGACAGGTTGAGATAATACGAGATGCGATAATTTCTATTGATCCAGAAAACACTGAAACATATATCAGAAACGCTGAAGAATATATCCAGGAGCTAGAGATGCTTCACAGTGAATACGAGCAAAGTTTAGCTCAGTGTGAAATACGAACTATAGTAGTTTCTCACGCAGCTTTTCATTATCTAACCCAAAGATATAATCTGGAGATGGTTGCTATCGCTGGACTATCAACAGGGACTGAACCATCTTTAAACAAGATGAGGGAAATAACTGAGAAAACTAAAGGGTACGATATCAGATATATCTTTTTTGAAACACTAACTTCACCTAAAGTTGCAGAATCTATTGCTAATGAAGTTGGAGCTGGGACACTTGTTTTAAATCCAATCGAGGGTCTTACTCGAGCAGAACTTAACTCCGGAGAAAACTACCTAACTGTGATGGAGAACAATCTGAAGAACCTAAAAACTGCACTTCGTTGTAATTAGTTTTTTTCTGATACAATCAGGATAATTAAAATATGAATGCTCTGGAAGACATAACATCGCGCATCAGATCCAAAGAACATAAATCTGTCTCGCATTCTCCTTGTGTGACTATTAATGATCTGTCTTTCCGCTACCCATCAGCAGAAAGAAACACCCTTGAGAAGATTTCTCTAACCATAGGCTCCGGAGAATATGTTGCTCTACTAGGGCCAAACGGTGGAGGTAAAACAACTCTCCTAAAAGCTATAACAGGTCTTGTTAAACCAGACAGTGGATCAATAGAGCTTTGTTGCTCAGACGAACATTCTGCCAGAGCTCACATCGGATATGTTCCACAATCAAGCGGAAGTTCGCACAGATCCTTTCCGGCTACAGTTCTTGAGGTGGTACTTTCCGGCAGGGTCGTTCGTAGAGGATTGTTTAAACCTCTAGGTCAAGAAGATAAGCAAGCCTCTTTGGACGCCTTACGAGTAGTTGGTCTTTCTACTTACACAAACCGACTGATAACCGACTTATCAGGTGGTGAAAGACAGAAAGTTTTTATTGCCAGAGCTCTGGCAGGTCAACCAACAATCCTGATTCTAGATGAACCAACAACAGACATAGATTCCAACTCAAGAGAAGAGTTTTATAAACTTCTGAAGGGTTTAAACCGGGATCTGAACCTAACTGTCATTTTGGTCTCTCATGACATCGAAACTGTAGCAGGACAGGCTGAAAGAATTATCTATCTAGATAATCAAATTCTTTTTGACGGACACACTAAAGATTTTACTGAACAAAAAATACACCAACATGCTTGATCTTATACCTGAAATTTTTCAATACGGTTTTATGCAACGAGCATTTATTGCTGGAACAGTGATTGCAATAGTTTCTCCTCTGGTTGGTGTTTTTTTAATAATGAAACGTTATGCCATGATGCCAGATACCCTAGCCCATGTCTCATTTGCTGGTGTTGCCTTAGGATTACTTTTTGCATGGAACCCAATTTTAACTGCACTAACTGTAGCAGTTCTATCGACTATAAGTATTGAAGCACTCAGAAAAAGAACGGGTATTTTTAGTGAGGCTGCATTGGCTATATTCCTGTCGGGTAGTTTGGCTATAGCAACTATAGCCTTAAGTCTTGGGCAGAACCTAGACACCACTGCTCTAGGATTTTTGTTTGGAAGTATCTCCACCATAACAACTACTGATGTCTGGGTTATCTTAATATTGGGAGTAGTGACTGTCGTCTCAATTGTAGCTTTATACAAAGAACTTTTCTTAATATCTTTTGATGAAGATCTCGCCTCAGCTAGTGGTCTACCGACCAAAAGACTGACTTTTGTCTTACTTTTTTTGACGGCCACAGTTATCGCATTAGCTATGAAGATTGTTGGTATTTTACTTCTTGGTGCCCTTATAGTTATTCCAGTGATAGCGTCCATGCAAGCTAAGCTAAACTTTAAAATGACTATCCTACTCTCCATAGTTCTGTCATTGATATCAGTTTATGGTGGTATTTTACTTTCATATTTTTTAGATATACCGTCTGGTGGTGCTATCGTCTTAATTCTTCTAGCTGTCTTTTTATCATCACTGTTGATAAAGAAATAAAAAAACCGGTCGCCTCAGGCGACCGGTTGTTGTTTGATTGGATATTTGTGAGCCAAAGCTCGTTTAAAAGCCAACCTAGTATTTCTGACCAAATCAAAACCAACTTTAGTAGCTAACCCAGCAAACTGTAAAGAAGGCCCCTCGATTGGTGAGATGACAGCTGTACAGTCCGTCGGTGTTCCAACACAGACTTGGTTGGAATAAACAGAACTCCATTCAATCATCTGCATCGCAATCGACATTCTTACCATAGCGTTGGCCTCAACCAGCGCTTGATCAGAGAGGTTTTGCGAAACAATATGAATACAGTTAATGGTTCCCGGGTTATATACATATTCAGATTTTTCTTCGTCCCAGACTGGTTCAGATTCTATCGGCACAGCATTACCCAAGCCAGCAGTTACTAAACAATCCTTTGACCAAACTCCAGAACACTGTGGAACGGTTGTTAAGAGAACCACTCCAAAGTTGGGGTCCAGACCAAAATTTATAAGTATCTGGTGACAAAACATTTTCATCTCTGAAATGTCGGGGCACTCACCTTCTTGTAAGGTGTAGTTGACTATTGATTTTATAGTACGAATACCTCCACCAAAGATTGCAGAGCTTATACATCTCATCGGTCTAGAGAATTTAATAACCGTAGTTTCAAATTCGGTTTCAACTTTATACATTTTTACCTCCTGTGTTTTTGATTTTTTGTTTTTAAAAGAGCGTGGTCTAGGCCACACTCTTTTTAATAAATGAGAGTAGCTTGACGCGAGCTGGTATTTATATATAAGAGGGTTCGGACTTGCATCTACTTAAAAAGTAGATAAACACCGTTGCGCGACAGTGGAGGAATATACCTCACTTCACCTCTTGTTATATTAGTCTAGAAAGAATGGTACCATAAAAACAAAACAAAAATCAAAATTATGTTTGAAACAACTTATCTTATAGACATCATACTAGTAGCAGGTTTTTTGCTAGACCTGTTATTTAGAGATCCTAGATGGCTATACCATCCAGTTCAGGCAATTGGATACTCTGTTATTGTTTTGGAAAAATATACTAGATTACTTTTTGTAAGTCATCTAAAAATAGCTGGTGTTGTTTTTTTAATACTGCAAGTGGTTTTGTGGACAGGAATCACAGTCTTTATTCTAAATATTTTTTATCTACATAGCCAAATATTGTTATACATATTTACAATCTATTTGGTTTATTCCCTCTTGGCTGTCGGCTCACTGACCCATGAAATATATTCTGTATTAAAATTTATAAAATCCGGAAACCTATCCAAAGCAAAAATAAGAGCTCAAGGTATGGTTAGTCGCGACCTATCCAAAGAAAATAAAACAGGGGTTATCCGAGCTGTAATAGAAACTGCAACTGAAAATATTTCTGACGGAATAGTTGCTCCAATCTTTTACTACACCTTAGGTGGACCCGTCTTGATGGTGTTTTACAAGACAGTAAACACTCTTGACTCAATGGTTGGGTACCGTAATTTAAAATACGTAGATTTTGGTTGGGCTTCTGCTCGAATGGATGACATATTAAATTACGTCCCTGCCAGAATAACTGGCCTCATACTTATTTTTATTGCACTTATTCTAGGAGATAGTGTTCGAGGTTCTGTTATTGCTTGGTACAGAGATAGTCAGTTAGGTCCTTCACCAAACGGTGGCATACCTATAACAACTTATGCTGGTGCGAGAGATATAAAATTAGGTGGACCGTGTTTTACATTTGAAGGTAGCCAGATAGAGATTCCTTTTGTTGGAGGAAATAAAATTAACTACAACGAATCCGAACTCAAAGCAACCTTGAAGTATGTTTATCTGTCAGCTTTAATCGCTTTTGTTCTAGCTATTTTATTTTTAGCGTATTTGCCGACAAATATCTCCAATTATTTTATTTTCTAAACACATAAACATAATTAAGTTTTGTTTATAAATTCTATTAAGTTAATTAAAAACAACCCCTTAGGGGTTGTTTTTAAGGTTCTCTATTTTTAGAGACTTAGTTAGAACCGTCTAGGTTGTCCAAAAGCTTAGCAGCTTTTTCACGACCTCCTAAACCAAAAGCTAGAGCTAGAGCTAGTACAGTACCAGCAAACAAAATTTGGACCAATTCTTGAGCCACCTGCAACTGTGAAAGAGCTGCTAGAGAAGCAAACACAACTATTCCCCAACGAGCAATCTTACCAAGAATCTGTGGACTTTTGATTGGTACTTTTGTTACTTCAATCTTTTTAAGAATTAACTGTTCAACCAAACTACCAGCGATCAAACCAAAAGCAATTATAATAACCGCAACAATTACATTTGGAATATACAACACAATGTCATAGATCAAACCAGTTAAAGTTGTCCAACCCAATATCTCAACTGTGGCCAGAAGAAAGACAATAATAAAGAACCATTTAACTAAAATTCCAATAACCTTGGAAAAAGAAAAAGAGAAACCAATATTTCGTAAGGTCTCTGAAAGACCAACTCGGTCTGAAAGTTTATCAATCTGAGCCATAGCTACCAACTTCCTAGCAATATTGCCAAGAACGGGAGCAACAATCAAACCAATTATAAAGACCAGTAAAGCTAATAATATTTGGGGCAAGATAGCGGAAATCTGCGTACCAACCTCCACGAAAGACTTCTCCAGTGCTTCCATAAAAGTACTCACTTCCGTAGTGTTTTGTTCATTCATAGTTATTTATTTATATTACTAATAAATATTACCTCGCAACCTAAGCTAAACAGGTTACGAATTAATCAATAATGATTATAACATGATTCAAAAAATTAAGTAAAAACCCCCTGATTACCGTTAAATAATCAGGGGGGTGTATTTAAACAACAGTTTTTCTAAAGAGCCACGAGTTGTTAGACTCGAAGCTCCGATCTGCTGAAACCAGGGAGATTCGTTTTTTTCTAGAGTGCGAACAGCTAACTGTTAGGACAAATCTTGCACACCCAGAACCGAAAGCAAAAGTTATCGTAGCGATATGCAGATGCTTTGGATAAGTGGGTAATTTTATACCATCAATTACTTCTGGAAGAAACAACAAAATACTTTGTGGACAAAGTATTAATTTATTTTTTTCTGCAAAACCATAAACCTCATTTAAGGAAATAAGGTTATTAACTTTGCTCTCGTCAATACTTTCCACAACCTCAAAATTTACTTTATCGGTTATTTGTTGTCTTTTAGAAAACAATCTAACTTTATTGATAAAGTTAGATTCAAGTATTTTTGGATCAATATCCCAGTCACAGAACTCGCTTAAAAGTTTTGACCGGACTAATGACTCTTCTTCATCTGTATTATTTTCTTCTGTTATCAACACAACTATTCCTTTCTTTTTTTGTTTTTATTTCGGTAATTCGAAATCCCGAACAAATATACTTTTAATTTTTTTTTCTGTCAACTTTAATATATTACTCTTCGAACTGCATTACCTACCCTAGGTTCAAATCTCTTGTCGCACAAAAATCTACTACTCTAAAATATCTCACTCCCTCGACCTCCACTCGAGTGCTCCGGCCTTGCCGGGCTACGCGCACTCTCGGTTCAAATCCCCTATCACACCAAAAAACTTAGTCACTAAACACTTTGTGTTTATTTCTTTTTTTGGGTGATAGGAGGGA
>SKHG01000057.1 GCA_007117035.1 Candidatus Campbelliibacteriota bacterium | reverse complement strand
GTTACTGCGTAGCTGTGTGGGTGTAACTCCCAGCTTCATGATTGCTACGGCTTTGTCCGCGTGTAAACGATCCTTGAATTCCGTGAGTAGTTCTACGTCTGCTTCCAGTACCGGGTCGCAGAACATCCTGAGTGTTATATCAATCAGTTCGAATTCATCGTCGGGTAAGTACGGCTCAAGGATATAGAGCATCTTGTACGTATCTTCGACGTCGTCTATGCAGTACTCGCCCAAGCCATCAAGCTGCTCTCGCGTGGGTTCACGTACGCCCTTCATGTCCTCCAAGGAGGCCTTTTTGACCTTGCCTTCGAGTCCATGCAAACGGGCGATAGTGTCTAGATTGTGTTTTACGTTGGGGGGATGCACTGCCCGAGACATGGACAGCGTGTCTAGATAGAAGGCGGGGACTATGCCCCAGTGTTCTGACAGGATGAAGCCATCAAACGCTGTGTTGTGGCACAGCAGAGCGGTGTTGTCCCAGTCGATAGAGCCTAGAGCTTCGTCTAGGTTTTCGAATTCTACCCATTGGGTAGGAGCATCACCGATCTTGATGCCAGCGCCGTAGGGATGAAAGCGTTCATCCCTTACGTACTCCGACATGTTGATCTTCTTTGTCAGCGTGTAGTCCGGATCGTAATACGTCTCGAAGTCTACCGTTACCACGGTTAGATCGGCCCCGTTTATCGAGAGCCTCCCTGCTGAAAGACTCATAAGCAACTACCTCACCTTTTTTGTTAATGTATTCGAGCCGTTGCTTATCCCAGTTCTCTTTGACTGTGCAGTGTTTCATCGCTTCGCCATAGTTTTCACTGTGAAATAACGGACTAGCTCGTGTGCTAGATCGTCAGGAGTTTTGCAGAACGTCACTTTCTGCCGCCACTCTTCCTCGTCTTGAGTGTTAAAGGCTATGAGAAAACCATTGTGGATCTCTTTGATTGATATGGTTGTCCCTTCTATTTCCCTAAGTCTCGGGAATTCAAAGGCCCGCTTATCATGTGCTTCTTCTAGGCCATGGGAGGGGAACAACCACTGGCGAAGCCAATTACGCATTAAAGATCCCCTTTCAATTTCTGAGCGGTTATATGAGCGGTGTACTTATCTGGAAACAGATACGCGAGAAGCATGGCATGGGCCATACCGCGTAGATGTTCTTTCTCGTCGTTAATCCATCCTATGTAAGTGCGCATTTCTTCTTGATTCAGGAAATCGTAGGTGAACCACGCTTGCCAGATCCACTCTATGGCCTGATCTCTATTCATATCACGAGGCTTCACGAAAATGCTCCTGCAGCATATCCAGCATGGTGGATTGGCTCATGTTCTTCTTCTGAAGCTGGTCATACACATGAGCCTCAATCGTATGATCTGCCAGAATCATGATCGTCTCGGTGGACTGCGTTTGACCTGAGCGATAAATCCGCCGGTTGCCCTGCAGATAGTGTTCCAGATTCAGCGGAGGGCTCGCCCATATGGTTGTAGTCGCTCGGGTCAACGTCAGTCCGTGTGCCGCGCTCGCGGGATGAGCAAGCATGACGCGGTACAATCCGCCTTGGAAGTATCGAACGTTCTCATCTCGTACTTTGTCGGATGTAGTTCCATCGATAATGCAGTACGTGATTCCTCGCTTTTTCAGATACTTAATGATCATGTCCCGCTGGTGAGTCCAGTTGAAGAAAATCAGGCTGTGTTTGCGCTGGTCCACCAGATCAGCGACGAGTTCGTAGCGGGCTTCTTCGATGGGGTTATATCCCAGTGCGTCAGAGGCTTTGATCAGCAGTGGATTGTTGCCCGAGCCTTGGTCTGAGTACGCTGCACCTGAAGCGATCTGCAGGAGCTTACCCATAACGACCGCTGCGTTGATGGCCGTAATCGTACGATCCCCGTCTAGCACAGACACAGCGTACTTCTCCATCTGCTTGTACGCGTCGGCCTGCTTGCTGGACATCTGATACGGCACTGTGAACGTGTGGTTCGGCGGGATATCCAGACACTCTTCGAATTTGTGCCTGACAGTAATATCTGCCAGCAGCATGCTGACTGCCTGTTCGGCTCCTGCACGTTGTGTCCATTTCAGCATGTTCGGGCTGGGCCCTACTTGTTTAGGCTCGCACACAGACGCTCGGAACTGAAAGAAGGACTTGCCCAAGCGTTTGCCTTCATCAAGGATAAACGCCTGATGCCAGATGTCTGTGATCGCATTGGCCGCAGGGGTACCTGAAAGCAGGTATCTGTTCTTGAAGAACTTGGAGATCTTCTTGAGAGCCTTGGACCGCTGGCTGGTGGCATGCTTGAATGCAGAGGACTCGTCTACGATGAGCGTATCGTAGTCCTTGAAGAACGACGGGGGTTTCTTGGCGAGCCACGTAACAGCGTCGGTATTGGTAACGTGTACGTCGGCGTAGGTTGCAAATGCCTCTTCACGCTTAAGCGCGGGGCATGTCACGATATGAATGTGGGGGGCGTATTTCTTGAAGTCTTCTTCCCATGCGCTACGCATAAGGGACTTGGGGCAGACGATCAGCGCTCTACCGCCCCCGCGTTTACGACGGTTGGCGAAAAGCTCGATCTGTACACGGGTCTTACCAGTACCGGGATCAGACATATCGAAGCCGATGCTTGACGCATCGAAAGCCTTGATACTTGCGGTCTGATGGTCGTATAGGGGCGGGGGGGCTTTGCTCACAAGGCGTCCTTTATGTCTTGAAGGAGTTTGAGAGGGATCATCGTGTCGGGCTTGCGGTCTAGTACACGAGCGAGTAACGAGCAGAGTTCGGCGTTACGTGCGCGTAGGTTAATGATCTCTGCTCTGGCATCTGCGAGGATGGTTATGTATCGCTCTAGATCTTCTTGGGAAATCTCTGCGAGAGTCATTTCTTGAACCTCTTGGGCCAGTAGCGGGTTTCGACGCCGAGACGTGTGGCTAGCTCGGCACATTTTTCTGCATCAGGGAGTGGTTTCTTCCCCGCCGCACACATAGCTAGGTAGTTCTCTACGCCTACGCGTCGGTTTAAGGATTCTGCTCCTGCCATGAAGTTGATCCAGCGATATTTCCAGCGGAGTAGGAAATCTCTCATCCCTTATCCTCCTTCCCGGCGAGGGCGGCTCGGGAGCGGTAGTCTTCTGCGTATTCGGTTTCTATCGGGTCTACATCTGCGTACCACAGAGACTTCAACCTCTCGATCTCGGCATCTTTCCCCTGAATGGTCTGCGAGTATTGCAACGCGTTTTGGCCCTCCCACGCAGCGTTCCACGCATCTTCGATTGTGCCGTTCGGGTTCTGATATAGCCATGCTCGAAAATTCTTCGCTTTCTTACCCATCGTTTCTCT
>SKHG01000073.1 GCA_007117035.1 Candidatus Campbelliibacteriota bacterium | reverse complement strand
TCGAGTGCTCCGGCCTTGCCGGGCTACGCGCACTCTCGGTTCAAATCCCCTATCACACCAAAAAACTTAGTCACTAAACACTTTGTGTTTATTTCTTTTTTTGGGTGATAGGAGGGATTTGAACCCTCGGCCTCCGCTTCCACAGAGCGGCGCTCTAACCAGCTGAGCTACTACCACCATTCAATCTCTTTAATTAACGATAATCAGGAGACTCTTCTTTTATATCATACTTATAGTTACTCAGTCGAGCCAAAGCAAACAATAAAGAAGAAAGGCGATTGAGATAAGCTATAGTAAACTCACTAAACATCTTAGGGTTCTGCCTGTTTACAGAGACAACTTTACGTTCTGCTCTACGCGCTAATGTTCTAGATACATCAAACAAAGCTGATATTTCAGTTCCGCCAGGAAGAGAAAAGGTTGTGATTGGTGGAAGATCTTTTTCTATTTCCGCAATCCAAAACTCAACCTTTCTTAACATCTCTTCTGAAATATGTTTATCCGCCCCACCAATCTCAGCCTGAACACTGAAAAGCCCGTGTTGGACTTCTTCAAGTATTGATGCGAATGAATCTGAACGAAGATCCAGTTTTGCATCTCTAGAATGAACTTTACAAAGACCTAAAAAAGAAGTTAGTTCGTCAACACATCCCAAAGCCTCAATAATATCACTATCTTTACCAACACCCTCTCCAACACCAGAGTTGAAGAGTTTAGTGTTACCAGAATCACCTTTTCCTGTATAAAGCATAAATACTATTTAAATACTAAATTATCTTAGTTAGTAAAATTAAAGTTAGAACATAATATTTTCCATAATCGTATCGAGTATGGACTCGAGTGGTTCAGAGTGCTCTGGATGTTCGACGTTTACTGGTTTATCTATGTCACGGAAGTCAAAACTGTAAAACAGAGAACCCGGAATAGTAAACTGGTCAAAAATAAACTCGAGCTCATAGCCGGAGACAGTGAAATCAAGTTCGACTGAAATTCGTTTTGGACGAAGATTACTTTTGTCTATGTCTATCAATACAGGGATAGTGTAATTTTCGAAATCAATGACTTCTGCAAACTCAGCCCAACTAGAATCAATCTCATTTGCAAGCTCTCTTAGATTTCTTGCCTGCTCTCCTATCACATACTTATTAGCCATCTCACGTAGGAATCGTGACTGTTCTTGTAAATTAATATTGATTTGATACCTGTAAAAATCTTGAGAAGCTCGGTCACCGAGATCTTGAATACTGATACTTAGAAAACCACTCTCTTGTGCAAGTTTCAGTAAATTAATTCCGTGCTTATTAATCACCTCAACAAGATCATCTTTAAGAAACCAATCAACAACATCCAACTGCTCTGCGTATTCGGACAGGTTTATATAAAGCCATTTATTGAGTAATGGGCTTACGTCAAAAAAATCTTGTTCTGGGAATTTTTCTAAAATGAAATAAAATACACCATCAACCAAGCGAGTCTGTCCCACAAAAGAAAACTCAGTGTCCTCACCGTATTCGGTATAGACTGCGTCGATATCAATTCCTAACCGCAAAAGCATCTGATCAATATGTTCCCCTGAACTAAAATCTGAATTCATATTTAGCCTAAATTTCAGATGATCATCGAGAGAAAATTCTAAATTTGAAACGCTAGAAAGAGAGTTTGCATTCAAATATGTTTCTAATGAATTAATTAAATTCTTTTCCAAAACTTCTTCTTCACTACTACCACCACTACCTAAAATCTCTTCCCCATTGTTATTGTCTGTAAAGTACGAATAGACAAAATATCCTGCTACTGCACCCACACCGAGCAAAACAAAAAGTAGGACAACTAAAACTATTATTTTAGCCATAGACATTCCAGAAGAATTTTCTTTATTGGCAACAAACTCAGCCTTGGTCTCCTGTACTGGTTTTTCTTGCTGGACGAAATTTGCAGATGCATTATTTTCTACCACTGTTGATTGAGCGGGAGAGTCACTTTGTAAATTGCCTTGATCAAATCCGCCTTCGATTTCAAAATCATTCGAAAGCATAGCTGCTCTGTTAATCTGCCCATCTTTTTCAATCACTTCTTCGTTTTTACCCTCTTTGTTAACCTCTTCTACAGATACCTCAACTTCAGGTTCTGGTTTTTTTTCCTCTGTCTCAATTTTTATCTCTGGAGAAGGGTTTGGGTTTGTATTTTTTTGCTCCAAAGGTGAATCTGGCGATGAAACAGAAGCTTCAGCAAAAGCATCATCTATTTCCTTTTGTTGCCAACCAGCTTTTTGTAATGATTCTCTTACTTTTTGTTCACCAAACTCTGGAATTTCTTTTTTTATATAATCAACAACTTCTTTGTTAGCCATTTATCTTTAATCTTATTTTGTAATATAAAAATTATAACGCAAACATTTCCAAACATTCAAGGTAAAACTTTTTTGTTTTTTTAAATTAACGTATGATAGTGTTTATTCTATTAATATATTATGACTGCACAGAAAAAATCAAAACCAGAATCCATCGGAATTATTTTAGACGGTAATCGCAGGTGGGCCACAGAACAAGGCTTAGAATCTAGCAAAGGACACGAGGCTGGACTAGAAAATGTTAAAAATTTTCTAAGTTGGATAAAAGAAGAAAAGATACCTTCGGTAACACTTTATGCATTTTCATCTGAAAACTGGAAACGTAGTACTCAAGAAAAACAATTTCTCTTCAATTTATTTAAAAAAATGTGTCGAGATCTGAGAGACAAAAAAGAAAATTCTGAACACGAAAGTACCCAAATTAGATTTATCGGTAGAACAGAAAATCTACCTGTTAGTCTGCAAAAAGAAATAGAAAAAGTAGAAAAAGAAACTGAAAATAAAAAAAGTTTTTACACCCTACAGATCGCCATGTCCTATGGTGGTCGACAAGAGATAGTTGACGCCGTTAATCGTTGCTTAAAAAAAAGAATTCCTGTAGATGAAAAAACTCTGTCTGAAAATCTGGACAGCGCCGGAGTTCCTGACCCGGACATTATTATCCGCACCGGTGGAGAAAAACGCCTTTCAAACTTTCTGACTTGGCAATCAGCGTACTCGGAGTTTTTCTTTGTTGAGAGTTACTGGCCAGACTTTAGCAAACAACAGTTCAAAAATATTTTAAAAGAATACAGCCAAAGAAACAGAAGATTTGGTAAATAGACTTTAGATAGGTTTTTGTTTGAGACCTAATAATATAGATTTGTAATTTGTGCGGGATGTAGGACTTGGTCACTCTCGTGGATATTTTCTGCGTTCTACGAACTTAAAAATATCTCACTCCCTCGACCCCCACTCGGGCAGTACGGTTTTCAACCGGCTTCGCCTGC
>SKHG01000056.1 GCA_007117035.1 Candidatus Campbelliibacteriota bacterium | reverse complement strand
TCACAGGATATGATTTTGGGTATCTACTACCTCACCAAAATGGGTAGTGGGAAAAGGGGTGAAGGCAAAACATTTGCGAATACGGACGAAGTGGTCATTGCATACGACCAGAACAAAATTGATGTACATGCGAAGATCAATGTACGTATCCCGGTAGTAGGTGATGACGGTGAAGTGAGCAATGAGATTATCAAAACAACAACCGGCCGGGTACTTTTCAATAAGATTGTACCGATTGGTGTACCTTTTGTTAACAAGACTCTTGGTAAAAAAGAGCTTCGTGTACTGATCGGTGAAATACATAATGAAACAGGCACCAAAGAGACTGCGGCCTTCCTGGACAACATGAAGAAGCTCGGATTTGAAAGAGCAACAACAGGAGGCCTTTCATTCAGCCTTGAGGATATCATCATTCCGAATGCAAAGCAGGAGTTGATCGATAAAGCACAGGATGAAGTGAATGAGATTCAGGATCGTTACGAAATGGGTTTCATTACCGATAACGAGCGATACAACCAGGTGATTGACAAGTGGACAAGCACCACAAACAGGGTATCTGAAACTCTTTTCCAGAGTCTGGCCGACGATAAGGATGGATTCAACTCTATCTTCATGATGGCAGATTCGGGCGCAAGGGGTTCAAAAGAGCAGATCCGACAGCTTGGCGGTATGCGTGGATTGATGGCGAAACCGCAGAAGAGCTCGATGCAGCAGGGAAATGAGGTTATTGAAAATCCGATTCTCTCTAGTTTCCGTGAAGGACTAACCGTTCTTGAGTACTTTATCTCAACTCACGGTGCGCGTAAAGGTCTTGCCGATACAGCTCTTAAAACAGCGGATGCGGGTTATCTGACCCGTAGACTGGTGGATGTATCTCAGGATATCATCATTAACGAAAATGATTGCGGTACTCTAAGGGGTATCAGGATGCAGGCGCTCAAAGATAATGAAGATATTATCGAGAGTCTGGAGAACAGAATCATCGGACGTGTGTCGATGCATGAAATCAAGGATCCGATCACTGATGAGCACATTTGTGATTCGAACCAGTTGATTACTGAAAAGATCGCCAAAAAAGTTGCAGAGACCTCAATTGAAGAGGTTGAAATTCGTTCAGTACTTACATGCGAAACCGAAAGAGGAGTATGTGCGAAGTGCTATGGACGAGACATGGCCAGAAACAGCCTGGTTGAAACCGGTGAAGCTGTAGGTGTTATTGCCGCACAGTCGATCGGTGAGCCGGGTACACAGCTTACACTGAGAACCTTCCACGTGGGTGGAACGGCATCACGAATGGAATCAGACTCACAACACAAAGCCAAATTTGACGGAAAAGTTGAATTTGAGAATATCCGGGTAGTTGAGTACGATGACGGTGAAGAGGTACACAATGTGGTGTTGAGCCGTGCAGGTGAGTTGAAGATAGTCGGTGAAGATGGCAAGATTCTGGTTTCATACAATGTGCCTTACGGTTCAGAAATGCTTATTGAAGAGGGCGATAAGGTTCCAAAAGGAATGCCTCTGTGTAAGTGGGATCCGTACAATGCTATGATCTTCAGTGAGATTGATGGTGTTGTTGAGTATAAGGATATCATTGAGGAGATTACCTACACTGCTGATACTGATGCACAGACCGGACACAGAGAGAAGGTGATAATCGACTCCCGTGACCGTTCATTAGTGCCGACACTGGTTGTGAAAGGTGTGGATGACCGAATCCGTGAAAACACACTGCCTGTTGAAACACACATCACCGTTGAAGATGGTGAGAAGGTACAGGCGGGTCAGGCATTGGCCAAGATTCCGAGAGCAGCATCCAAATCGAAAGATATTACTGCCGGTCTGCCAAGGGTAACCGAACTCTTCGAAGCGCGATCACCAAGTGATCCTGCTGCCGTTTCTGAAATTGACGGTATCGTCAAGATGGGCGGACGTAAGAGAGGCTCACAGGAAGTTATCGTCGAAAGTAAAGATGGTTCTGAAGAGAAGCGTTATCTGATCTCACTTTCAAAACATATCCTGGTACAGGAGAATGATTTTGTGAGGGCAGGGCAGGCACTCTCTGACGGTACAATACCGGCACAGGAGATCCTGAATATTCTCGGCCCATTCGCAGTTCAGTCTTATCTGGTGAATGAGATCCAGGAAGTTTACCGTCTGCAGGGTGTGAAGATCAATGATAAGCACATTGAGGTGATAGTTCGTACCATGATGCAGAAAGTGGAAGTTACCGATCCGGGAGACACTATGTATCTGGAAGGTGACAAAGTTGACCGCTTTGAACTCAACAATGTTAATGACGGACTGATTGGTAAATTTGTAGTAACCAATCCGGGAGGAAGTGATCTGAAAATGGGAGCAATTCTTGATCGCCGACAGGTTCGTGAGTATAACAATGAACTGATCAGCGAAGATAAAGAGGAACTTCAGACCCGTGAAGCGGAGCCTGCTATTTCCAAGCCGATTCTGTTGGGTATTACACGGGCATCACTCTCCACAGAGAGCTGGTTGTCGGCAGCGTCATTCCAGGAAACAACTAAG
Organism: Candidatus Campbelliibacteriota bacterium; assembly: GCA_007117035.1. Taxonomy (GTDB): domain Bacteria; phylum Patescibacteriota; class Minisyncoccia; order Phycocordibacterales; family CSBR16-193; genus CSBR16-193. Next base: position 848 of record SKHG01000056.1, on the reverse strand, counting down.
GTACTGACACAGGCATCGATTGAGGCGAAGAGAGATCTTCTGAGAGGCCTGAAAGAGAATGTCATCGTCGGTCATAAAGTGCCTGCGGGTACCGGACTGCTGAAATATGACGAGCTGATCGTTGGATCGAAAGCAGATTATGACGAGCAGGACGAAGATATTCAGAAAGTGTTTGAGACACTGGGTGCAGATGATTCTACGTCTGAAGAAGAAGAGAGTGATTCATAAATCGTTTCTCTTTATTCAATAAATCTGAAAACAAAAAAGCCCTGATCAAAGTCAGGGCTTTTTTTATAGCTATCGTTTTGGACAGGACCGGTTGAACCGTCGTATTAACAGAAATGTAGTATCAATTTCCGTTTTTGATTTTCCCTTTTTCAATATTGGAGAGCAGTGCTTCAGCCTCTTTAATCAAGTCATCCGCCCGTTTTTTGGCATCGGTAACAACATCGTCACCTTGTTTCTTTGCTTCAGAAGAGATCTTCTCCTTTTCGGCTTTTAACTGACGAATCAGTTTGTTAACGTCATCTTTATAAGAGCTGACCCGATAGGATACCTGCCCACGAAGTTTAGAGCCTGATTCGGGTGCATATAATAGTGCAACCACTGATCCGACCACTGCGCCTGTCAGAAATCCCAATGTAAATCCTTTACTTGATTGTGACATAATTGTGTAGATATTTGGTTCTTCTTTTCATTACTTAAAATAATACAACTTTTCCGAGGATTAAAACGATTATCATTCTTTCTTCAGCCATAACATCATTATATTCCTGAAATTCTCAAATTGAACGAAAAAAAAGCCATGAAATTTTTTATTGATACCGCAAATCTGGAAGAAATCAGGG
>SKHG01000061.1 GCA_007117035.1 Candidatus Campbelliibacteriota bacterium | reverse complement strand
CTTCCGTCATGCCAAGCATGGTGATCATCTGCGCTTCGGGAAACAGGTTGGTGAAGACGGCGAAGGTTCGATTGGCTTCCTCCAAGAGCGGCATCGTCGTGAGTATCAGTACCTGAACGACGTGTATGAGATCACCGACGGCATGTCCAAGGCCGAGATCGCGCAGCTACACGAAGAACTGATCACGGAGCGCATTGGCCCGCAGCACCAGAAGGCCACTAAGATCCGCAAGATCTACAAGGCCCTGTTCAAGTACATGCAGGACGCGGGCGTCATGCGTCAGGAAGCAGACCCCGAGTCGGGCAAGCTGATGTGGAAGCCCCTGCGTGAGATGAAGCACTACCATCACCGTAAGTGGAACGCGGCGGCGATTCGTCGCGATCCGGACCTGTTTATCTCGCGGCTTGAAGAAGCTGGATACGAGGGGGTCATTGCACGAGCGATCACCGAGAGCATGATGGCCGGTGACGGGCGCATTGATATGGCGGAATCCCCCAGACACTTGGGGTTCATCCCCTTCAACGCGGCGGTGCAGGAGCGGGCGTTGACCAAGATCAACGCGGGGAACATCGACCAATTCACGGACTTCATCGATACGGACTTCATCAACACGATCTCTACGTATGTACGTCAGGCTGTTCACCGGGCTGAGTATGCTCGGGCGTTCGGCAACGACGGTGAGTGGATTCAGAACCGGCTCGAAGAGGCCCGCGCAGCAGGCATGTCTGACAAAGACATGGCGACGGCGGTGAAGGCTATCCAAGCTCTGGAGGGCACGCTGCATCAGGACCTGAGTGCGAAGGTGAAGAACCTGCAAGCAGCGGCGCTGACTATCCAGAACGTAATCCTGCTGCCCATGGCCGTGTTCACCATGGCGGTTGACCCGCTGGGTATTGCTATCCGTACGGGCAAGCTGGCCGACGCGGGTACAGCCTACGTGCAGGCCATGCGGGCAATGAAGAAGACGATCATGCGTGATAAGTCCCGCAACTGGGCGGAAGAGATGGCCGACTTCGTGGGCGTGACCAGCCGGACGGCTATGCTGGAGGCGTACGGTCAGGTGCAGGGGTCTATGTACATGTCCCATGCGTTCCGGCGCGTGAACCAGATCTTCTTCAAGTACAACGGCATGGAAGGCTTGACCAACGCATGGCGTGTGGGTGCGCTTGAAGCTGGCAACCGCTGGATCAAGGAGAACATCGACAATCAGGCGGCGCTTGAGGAAGTCGGACTTTCGCGTGCGGATGTATTCATCGCGCCGGAGAACAATCTGGCCATCAAGCCCGACGAGATTTTCGCAGAACTCAAGCAGCGTAATCCCAAAGGTAAGAACAAGACGCTTCAGGCCGAGGCCGATAAGATCTCCCTGCGTGTCCAGCAGGCGATGTTCCGCTTTATCGACAGCACGATTATCCGTCCGAATGCTGCCCACAGACCTGTCTGGATGTCTGACCCACGGTTCATGCTGGTCGCACACTTGAAGCAGTTCGCTACCTCGTTCCAAACGGTCATTCTGCAGCGCGTGTCCCGCGAGATGCTGATCAACGGCAAGACGGCCCCCGGCTTCATGCTGATGGCCTACATGCCCGTCATGCTGGCGTCCGATATCGCTCGCTGGACTCTGACGCCGGTTACTCCGAGCCTGCCGGACAACTGGAGCTTCTTCGACTTCTTCTCGCATAGCCTTTTCCGGTCGGGCATTCTCGGCAAGGGCGAGTTCGGTGCGGATATTGTCGGGGATCTCCAGCGTGGTAAACTCCCCGGCGAAAGCCTGATCGGTCCCACGGCGGAGCACACAGTCTCTCTGGCTCAGTGGATCGCAGGTGATCCCCGCACCACTGCCCAAGGTATAGCAAAGCGTACCCTTCCCGGTCTGCGCTACTTCATCTAACTAAAACAAGGACTTACTATGGAATCACTGCCGACTCAGTTGCAGCAGTACGTACACTTGTCTCGATATGCCCGCTGGCTGGATACCGTCAAGCGTCGAGAGTTCTGGCCAGAAACCGGTGCACGTTACTGTGATTTTTTCCAGAGACGCTTCGGTGATCTGTTCCCCTACGAGAAAGTATTCAAGGCGATTGTCAGCCTAGAGAACATGCCGTCTATGCGGGCTCTGATGACCGCTGGGCCTGCGTTAGAGAAAGACGAGATGGCAGGGTACAACTGCTCCTACGTCGCCGTAGATCACGTCAGGGCCTTCGACGAGATACTTTATGTACTGATGTGTGGCACCGGAGTGGGTTTCTCCGTCGAGCGCCAGCACATCGTGAAGCTCCCGACGGTCGAGGGCGAGTTCTTCCCGACAGACACGACTATCGTGGTCCGTGACAGCAAGATCGGATGGGCGTCGGCCTTCCGTGAACTCTTGCAGATGCTCTATATAGGACAGGTCCCGAAATGGGACCTTTCTCGTATCCGCCCCGCCGGTGCACGGCTCAAGACGTTTGGTGGACGCGCCAGTGGCCCGGACCCGCTGGATGATCTGTTCCGTTTTGCCGTTGAGATGTTCAAGAAGGCCGCTGGCCGCAAGCTCTCCAGTGTCGAGTGTCACGATCTGGTCTGCAAAGTAGCAGACGTAGTCGTCGTCGGTGGTGTACGCCGCTCAGCGCTGATCTCTCTGTCCAACCTGTCCGACGACCGCATGCGGGTGGCCAAGAGCGGCAACTGGTGGGAGACAGAACCTCAACGCGCACTGGCGAACAACTCTGCGGCTTACACGGAGCGCCCAGAGATGGAAATCTTCATGGAGGAGTGGCTGGCTCTTATCAAGTCCAAGTCAGGAGAACGTGGCATCTTCAATCGCCAAGCGGCCAAGCTCAAGGCCAAGGAGTTCGGACGGCGTGATCCAGATCATGAGTTCGGTACGAACCCGTGCGGTGAAATCATCCTGCGTTCAGGCGGGCTGTGTAATCTCACTGAAGTAGTTATCCGTGAGAATGACACGTTCGAGGACCTGAAACGCAAAGTTGAGATCGCCTCCATCATGGGTACGTTCCAGTCCACGCTGACCAACTTCAGATACGTACGCAAGATCTGGCAGAAGAACGCCGAGGAAGAGCGGCTCTTGGGCGTGTCCATGACCGGGATCATGGATCATCCGGTGCTGAGCCAAGTCTCCGAAGAGGCTACCCGCTGGCTGGTGGAACTCCGTGAACTCGCTGTAGAAACCAACCGGATCTGGGCCGAGAAGCTGGACATCCCACAGAGCGCGGCGATCACCACGGTCAAGCCGTCGGGTACGGTCAGTCAGTTGGTCGATTCTGCTAGTGGTATTCACCCGCGCTACGCGCCGTACTACATCCGTACGGTACGGGCCGACAAGAAAGACCCGCTGGCGCTGTTCATGCGCCTGAATGGTTTCCCCGTCGAAGACTGCGTCATGAAGGGCGATTCCACAGACGTG
>SKHG01000014.1 GCA_007117035.1 Candidatus Campbelliibacteriota bacterium | reverse complement strand
CGACCACCTCAACACGATGTTCGAGAACCACCCCCTTATGCGTGACAAGCGGGCGGCGGCGATCCTAGAGTCGCTGCTACGCAAGCCCGGAGCCGTACAGCAGACGCGCATTTTTCGAGAGTATGCGGCGTTGGCTCGGGCAAACCCCGAAGGCCAGGCGTCGATGTTCGGTGAATCCATGACTCCGCTGGAGGTGTACCAGACGGCCGTGGAGCGCGGCGGCAAGGGTGATTCCAAGGATCAGACGGCGCTGGCGCTATCGCTCCCCGCCGGCTCCCTCTGTGATTTGACGAAGGCGCTACGGGCGTTTGACCCGCGCCACGGCTGACACTGACCGGCACTGACCGGCACTGAATAGCACCGGCCGGCACTGACCGGCACTGACGCAGCGAAAGGAAACGACGAATGAGCAGGACGACGTTTTTCAGCCTCCCCGGGACCGGCGCCGTGAGCAACGTGCTGGCCTTCGCTCGTGACGTAGCGGCGGCGCTCCGTGGGTTCTCGCCGCGCAGCGTGACCGTGGCCCCCCTCCCCACGCGCGCGAAGCCGCAGGCCGACATCGACACCGGATACGTGCTTATGAAGGCCATCCGTGACGACTCCGAGCGCGCCGCGATGGACGAAGGGCAAGCGATGCTCCCCGGGATGGACGCGGGCGCGGGACGTGACGCGGGCGACGAAGAGCAGAAGGCCACCAGCGACCCCAGCGACCCCGGCGAAGGCGGCGCGGCCATGGCGGCGGTGGACGCGGCGATCCGCGCGGCTATCGAGCAGGGCAAGACCGCAGAGGACTATGACGCGGTGGCGACGGACCTCCTGGGAGCGGCGATCCGCTTCCGAGACGAGCCGGAGATGGCGGCGATCATCGAGGAGGGCAACCGGCGCAGTGGCGGCAAGGGCTGGATCCATGAGATCCCCGAGATCGTGCGCGAGCGGTGGACCAAGATTCAGCCGGCACCGGCGGCGCAACCGTAGCAGAGCACCGGCCCGCGACACGGGCAACACGGGCGACACGGGCGGCGATAGCAGCAAGACGAGACGGGGACAGGGACAGGACGGGCAAAGATGAGCGAAGGCCAGCAGCAGCAAACCGGGTTCGTGGCGCGGGCGGTGGCGCGTATCGGTCGCAGCGTGGGCGAGATCGCGGGCGGCGCGCTGTCTTCGGCTCGCGACGGGTTCGATCTGTCCAAGGGGCTCGCGCGCCACCTCGAAGATCACAGGCAGCTCAGGACCGGCTATCACGAGGCTCACGAGGGCGTGGTCTCCGACGCCGAATCGTCGAGCGGCAAGGATGGCAGCAGTATCAGCGGCACGGGCCGCGTATACGGCGGGGACGTGGCCGAGCGTGCGGCGGAGAGCATGGAGCGGCGGGCGGCCGAGCGCGCCGGCAAAGATCCCGACGAAGGCAAGGGGAGGAAGCCCACGGCGCGCGGTGGCAAGCTCGAAAACGTGCCGGCCGACGACCCGCAGCAGATCGGCCTTGGGCAGTGGGAGCCGCAGAAGTGGTATCACCAGCGGCCCCCCGACGAAGACACGCCGGGGCCGATGAACCGGCTTTCCTTCGGCTCTCTTCGGCTCATGGGCTCGACGGCCTTTATCTCTCCGATCATCCACGAGATTGAGCGCCAGGTGTCGATCTTCGCGCAGCCGAGACCGAACCGGGACGCCATCGGCTTCGACGTGGAGCTCACCGACAGCGAATCGAAGGCCAAGGGCGCGGACAAGAAGCGCGTGGCAGAGTTGATCCGCTTCACGCAGAACTGCGGATGGTGGACGAACGAGAACATGCTGTCTCGGCGCCGCGCGCCGTTCGTGCGCTTCCTGCGGTTGGCAGCGACGAACCTGTCACTGTACGACGGGGCGCCCATCGAGGTGATACACGACAAGGCGTTCGGCCGCGTCCCTGCGGCGTTCCAGGCAGTAGCAGGCAACACGATCCGCATGGTTGTGCCGCACCGAGACGAGACGGGCGCCATCGACAACGACCCGGACGCGCCGGCGTTCTGCCAGGTGTGGCGCAACCAGATCTGGCGTGAGTGGTCGGCGCGCGAAATGGCCTACGTGAGCCTCCGGCCGCGCTTGGACTTCGAGAGCCACGGCTACGGGTGGCCCCCGCTCGAAGAGCTTGTGGACGTGGTGACGTACCTCCTATGGCTCGTGCAGTACAACGCCATGCAGTTCCGACAGGGATTGCTTGGCAACGGCCTGATCACCGTCAAGGGCAACTTCTCAGCGTCGCAGTGGGACGCCTTCCAGGACTACTTCCAGCAGCTCATGACCGGAGTCACGAACGCGCACCGCGTCGGCTTCCTCAACCTCCCGGGCAAGGAGGATGAGTTCAAGTTCGACACGCTTGGGCGCCAGACGAACCGCGACGGCGAATACATGCCCTACATGCGGCTTCTCATGCAAATCGCGTGCGCCGTCTACGGTATCGACCCGTTGGCGGCCTATGGGATGCTCATGGGGCCGGAGGGGCAATCTCAGACGATGGGCGCGCACGACCCGAGCAAGCGCGCTGACATTTCGTGGGCGAAGTCCATCCCCCATATCATGGTTGAGTTGGAGTACGCGCTCAACACGCACATCTTCAACCCCATGACGGCGGGTGAGTTTTCGCTTCGCTTCCGCGGCATGGATGAGGAGCTTGAATCGGCGCGCTACGACCGTCAGAAGAAGATGCTCGAAGTTGGCGCGACGTTCGACGAGATCCGAGCCGAGAACGATTGGCCGGAGCTTGGCCCCGAGAACGGCGGCCATCTGGTCGCAAACTCGCAATGGATGCAGTGGAAGCTGGCCCAGGAAGGGGCGGAGCGCGCCAAGGAAGAGCAAGAGGCGGCCATGGCCGAGCAGGGCGCGGCGGCCGGCGGCGCAGAGGGCGAGCAAGGCGCAGAGGCAGAGGGCGCGGCGGGTGGCGGTGGCGGTGGCGGTGGCATGCCGGGGTTGATTCCTCCCGGGGCTCCGGGCAACGAGCAGGGCGCGGCGGTGCAGGGCGGCGCAGCGGGCGAGCAGGGCGCAGCGGGCGAGGAAGGCCCCGAGGATGACCCACAAGGCGGTCCAGGCGGCGGGGGCGTGCCAGGCGGTGCCCCGGGCGCGGAAGCCGCTGTGGGCGAACCTGGGGCCGCTGGGGCGCAGGCAGAGCAGCGAGCAGGGCAGCGAGCGACGGAAACAGGCGGGCCGGTCAATAGCCCATCGGCGCAGGCCAAGACCGCAGAGGAGGCCCTCCGTGCTCTCGGGATCCGCAAGGCGCTGGAGTCGGGCGGCTACATCGGGGGCTACGTGACGCAGCGCACAGGGGACGCATGCGGGTGCGGGTGCTACGTCCACAACGACGGCGACGAAGACGGCCGCGAAGACGGCGAAGAGGGGTGACGATGACGGTTGAAACGCACGGGGCGGTTGGGGCGGTTGGGGCGGCTGGCTCT
>SKHG01000053.1 GCA_007117035.1 Candidatus Campbelliibacteriota bacterium | reverse complement strand
AGCTTTAAGAGCAGAACCTTTAATTACTGGAATTTCATCTCCTGGATATTCGTATTTATTTAAAAGTTCTCTTACTTCAGATTCAACTAAATCAACCATTTCAGGATCATCAACCATGTCAGTTTTATTAATAAAAACCACCAAAGAAGGTAGTCCAACTTGACGAGCCAAAAGAATGTGTTCTCTTGTTTGAGGCATAGGCCCATCAACTGCTGAAACTACTAAAATTCCTCCGTCCATTTGAGCGGCTCCAGTAATCATGTTTTTAACATAATCAGCATGACCAGGACAATCAATGTGAGCGTAATGTCTATTTTCACTTTCATATTCTAAGTGAGAAATAGAAATAGTTAACCCTCTTGCTTTTTCTTCTGGAGAAGAATCAATTTGATCAACAGTTTTCTGCAATTTCGTTAATCCATGTAAATTTAAAACATGCAAAATAGATGCAGTTAAAGTTGTTTTACCATGATCAACGTGACCAATGGTACCAACGTTAATATGAGGTTTCCCTCTTTCAAATTTTTCTTTTTCTGCCATATTATTTTTTTAAAATCTAAACCTTAATGTCAAATCCTTTTTTAGAATTTAAGATTTAAAGCTTAGTATTTTTTATTATATTTTTTATTATGTGTCGCTTTATGATTTTATACAATTTTAAGAAAAAGTCAATGCTAAATTATTTTTTCCTTCCTTCTATTATTTCTTGGGATACATTGGCTGGAACTTCTTTGTAGGAATCAAACTCCATTGTAAAGTTTCCCCTTCCTTCTGTTAGTGATCTAATTGAAGTAGCATAACCAAACATTTCCGATAATGGTATCTTTCCCTTAATTGCTTTTGTTCCCATTCTTTCTTCAGTTTCTTCTATTTTAGCTCTTCTTGATGACAAATCTCCTATTACATCTCCTAAGAAATCTGGCGGAATTATAACTTCTATTTTCATTATTGGTTCAAGTAAAACTGGCTTAGCTTTTTTACATGCTTCAGTAAAAGCCATTGCTCCAGCTATTTTAAAGGCCATTTCAGAAGAATCAACCTCATGAAAAGTTCCATCATAAACAGTAACCTTTAAATCAGATATAGCATATCCAGCTAAAACTCCTTTGTCACTAGCTTCTTTAATTCCTTTTTCAATAGCAGGAATAAATTCTTTTGGAATAGCTCCTCCTTTTATTTCATCGGTAAATTCAAGACCTTCTCCTTCTTCTTTAGGTTCAACTCTAAGCAAAACATGACCGTATTGACCTCTTCCCCCACTTTGTCTAACATATTTTCCTTCAGCTTCAGCATTTTGTCTTATGGTTTCTCTATAAGCTACTTGAGGTCTTCCTACTTGGGCCTCAACTTTAAATTCTCTTTTCATTCTATCAATTAAAACCTCTAAATGAAGTTCTCCCATTCCAGCAATAATAGTTTCTGATGTTTCTTGATCAGTTCTTATCCTAAAGGTTGGATCTTCATCTGAAAGTTTCTTTAGAGCAATTCCCATTTTTTCTTGATCAGCTTTAGTTTTTGGTTCAATTCTAATAGATATTACAGGTTCAGGGAATGTAATTTCTTCTAAAATAACTGGATGACCTTCATCGCAAAGAGTGTGTCCAGTTGAGGTATTTTTTAAACCTACTGTTGCAGCAATATCCCCAGCATAAACTTCTTTAACTTCTTCTCTTTCAGCAGAATGCATTCTTAACATTCTACTAATTCTTTCTTTCTCTCCAGTAGCTGTGTTTAATACATAAGAACCTGTTGTTAATTTTCCAGAATAAACTCTAAAATACGTCAAAGTTCCAACATAGGGATCAGTTGCCACCTTGAAAGCAAGAGCAGAAAAAGGCTTAGAGTCGTCAGGAACTCTTGTTTCTTCTTCATCTGTTTTTGGATTTCTTCCTTCAACGGGAGGAAGGTCTATCGGAGAAGGAAGGTAATGACAAACTGCGTCAAGTAATAATTGAACTCCTTTGTTTTTCAAAGCTGTTCCACATAAAACAGGAATTAACTTGTAATCTAAAACAGCCTTTCTTAAAACTTTAATTAATTCTTCTTTGGATATTTCTTGTTTTTCTAAATATCTTTCAAAAAGTTCATCATCTTCTGCAACAATTTTTTCTAAAAGTTTTGTTCTTAATTCTTCAGCTCTTTCTTTCATGTTTTCAGGAATTTCTTCATATTTTAAAATCTGACCAAAATCTCCATCAAATCTAATCATTTTCATGTCAAGTAAATCTATAACTCCTTCAAGTTCACTTTCAGATCCTACTGGAATTTGTAAAATTGCTGTATTTGTAGTTAGTTTTTTATGAATAGATTCTAAAACTGTATCAAAAGAAGCTCCAGTTCTGTCGAGCTTATTAATAAAACATATCCTTGGTATCATGAATTTATCAGCTTGCCTCCAAACTGTTTCAGATTGAGGTTCAACTCCAGCAACTCCATCAAAAACAACCACTGCTCCATCTAAAACTCTTAAAGATCTTTGAACTTCAGCGGTAAAATCAATATGACCAGGGGTATCTATAATATTAATTCTGTGTTCGTCTTCTTTTTTTCTTTCATCTCCTTCAAGAGTTGGAGACCAAAAACAAGTTGTTGCTGCGGAGGTAATAGTAATTCCCCTTTCTCTTTCTTGATCCATCCAATCCATTATTGCCTGACCTGTATGCACCTCCCCTATTTTATGGGAGATTCCAGTATAAAAAAGAATCCTTTCTGACACGGTTGTTTTTCCTGCATCAATGTGGGCGATAATCCCTATATTTCTATATTTCTCTATTGGATATTGTCTCATAAATAAAAAAATTATTAACTTGATAGCTTCTTAAATTGTAATTACCCCTTAATTAGGCAAAGTGAGCAAAGGCCCTATTGGCTTCTGCCATTTTATGAATTTCTTCTTTCTTTTTAACTGCCGCTCCAGTATTATCTGATGCATTTAAAATTTCTTCGGCTAATTTTTCTTCCATAGCTTTTCCTTTTTTTGATTTAGCTGAACCTATTATCCATCTCATAGCTAAACTCATTCTTCTTTCTTTGCCAACTGGTATTGGAACCTGATAAATAGCTCCTCCTATTCTTTTCGACCTTACCTCCATTGAAGGAGAGGCGTTTTCTATAGCATTATTAAAAATTTCAATTGGATCACTTTTCTTTTTATCTTTAACTCTTTCTAATGATTGATAAACTATTTTCCTAGCAGTAGATTTTTTTCCTTTTCTCATTACTTGGTTAATAAACTTAGAAAGAACAACATCGTTATATAAAGGATCTGGTGCTATTTCTTTTTGTATTTGTTTTCCCATAAAAATTCAATTATTTTTATTCACTCTTACCCGAAGGTTTTTTAGTTCCATATCTACTTCTGCTTCTCTTTCTATTTTCAACGCCAGTAGCATCCAATACTCCTCTTACAACCTGATATCTAACTCCAGCTAAATCTTT
>SKHG01000031.1 GCA_007117035.1 Candidatus Campbelliibacteriota bacterium | reverse complement strand
TTTTCGGCCTCGGCTGTGCCATCAGTGCTGCCTGCCAGTCCCGGGGCCTTCGTCGTCGTGATCCGCCCGCGCCAGGGCAGCACAGGCTGATCTTCGGCCTCGGACCAGGGATCGGGCAGACCGTTTTCGGGCAGGATTTCCATCAGCATGAAGGGATAATAGACCACCTCTTGCCCACGCGCGCGCAGGGCTGCGATGGCTTCGATCACGGACGCATCCGAAGGGGTGCCACCATAGACCGGCCGCCCGTCCAGACGCGGCACTTCAGGGGTTTGGACCGCAAGGCGTCCGGCCACAGACCAGGGTTGCGCCGGGGCGATGCGATCAGAATATTCGACCTTGGGCGCGACAGTGCACTGCCCTGCGCGCAGGTCCGATCCGAACCACGAAACGATCAGCAAGCTCGACTTGCAGCGCGGCAATTCACGCACCAGAGCATCAAGGGCTGCGTCAAGATCGCTCAGCCCTGTGGGCGAATTCAGATTCATCGGGTCATCCGCCAAGTTTGTCGGCAACAGGCCCAGCGCGTCGAGCAGTATCTCGCCCCCCACTAGCGCCTTAGACCCTTGCCGCGTGTAAACCGGGCTGGTAGGCAGCGCGAAATCGCCCGATCCCGGCATCAGTGCGACACCCTGCACATGATCAGACAGGCTTTGCGGCTGGTCGGACTGCACGGATCTGATCACCTCGAAGCTCAGTTGCGGCATGCGATTGCCAAACTCGCCCAGTTCCAGATCCTCGATCACGACATAAGCGATGCCGCGATAGGCCGGGACCTGACCTGCGCCCTCGATGGCCTCGATCAGCGGATCGGGAAGCTGGTCCCCGGTCCCAGAGTAAAGCCGGATATTCAGATCCGCCGGCACAAGTTCCTGCCCATCGGCCCAGACGCGCCCGATGCCCAGGATCGGGCCTTCGCACAGGGCCACGGCCACGGAAATGGAATAGGAGTATTCCCGCACAGTGGGCCGCCGGACAACCTTGCCACCGCCGCCCGATGTGCTGACGCTTTCGCGAAAGGCCGAGGACCAGATCACCTGCCCGCCCAGCCGCACCCGCCCCCAAACCAGCGGCACAGGCGCGCCCTCGCTGGCACCCGTCACGCGCAGCCGCTCGATCCGGCCCGTCTCGATCACTTGCGACCCGCTGCCCATCAGCCGCTGGTCAATCATGCGCCCGACAGTCGCGCCGACGGCGCGGCCGACAACCATGCCGGTCAGACCCAGAAACGTGCCGCTGACGCCAGACCCGATCGCCGCGCCGACCGCAGAGAGGACCAAGGTTGCCATTGTTTACTCCAGTTCAGTCAGAAATCGGCGGAAACGCGAAACGCGCCACGATGCGGCGCGCCCAGGGGGTCGAGAGCGGGGCCTGCACCACGCCCATGCGCGGACAGGCATGGATGAAGCCGGTGCCTTGCGCGCATTGCACGCCCAGATGTTTGGCCAGTGCCCGCGGTTGCAGCCGGAACAGCAGCACTTGCCCATCAGCGGGTGCCGTGACCGGGATCAAATGGCGCGCAAGGGCGTTCCACAACCGCTCTTCTGCCCCTGCTTCATCCCAGCGTGGGCTGTAATCGGGCAGCACTTCGGGAAGCGGTCCGTGGCGCGCGCGCCAGATGCCGCAGATCAGGCCCAGACAATCCGCCCCTGCCCCACGCAGACTGGCGCGGTGGTGATAGGGCGTGCCGATCCAGCCCGCGGCCTCTTTTTCAACGCAGGGCCGCAGCATCACGAAGACCGCCGCGCGCCGCCAGTATTGGCCCCACCCGCCTTGGGATACGCCGTCATCCAGTCTTCGCCCGGAATATGCGGGAAGCCCTGAAAGTTCAGCATATTGTCGAAGCGCAGACGACAGGTGGCGGCCTGCTTGTCGCAGCCCACTTCCAGCCGCACCAGATCGCCCGGGGCAAGCGGCGCGCGCAAGGCGTCCCAAAGCGTGAGCACGCGCAGCCCGTCGCGCATCCGGTCATCGCGGATATGGCCCACCAGCCCTTCCGCCGCCCCCGACAGCACGCGCAGCCGCCCAAGCGCAAACCAGCCTGGCCCGACCGTCTGGATGGGGCCGACGCGGATTTCTGCGCCATCGCGGACCGCAACCACAGCGCTTTCTGCGAAATAGCCCGGCGCGTTCAGATCGAACTTGCAGCCCTGATCGCCCAGCACTGCCGAACAGCCCGCATGGTAAATCCGCCCGCCCGGCTGGCCCAGAGGCTCTGACAGACCGCGCAATTCCGCCCGGAACGCGCCCCCAGCGCGCGTGATTTCGCCCAAGGACCCGCGAAAGATCAGGCGGCGCTGTGTGACATCGGCCCAGTTCACTTCCCAGATGCGCAGGCCCGCTCCATCATAGCGGCCCGCCAGAATATCCTCTTCGCGCAGACCCGCGTCGCGCAAAGCGCCCACAGCTTCGGAATTGTCCACTGCCAGCCCTGTGACCTGTTCAAGCGCGCGCGCGGTCAGACCGGCTTCGGCGCGAAACGTGACGCCGTCAAAGGCCAGATCACGGTCATGGTCCGTGAAGCCCAGCACCGGGCCATCTGCGCGCGCCAGCGCCCAGGCGCGACAGATCGTGGTGCAGCCTGTGGCCAGATGCGCCTGCAAACTCATAGCCGCACCTCGACCACCGGGACTTTCGGCACTTCACCCGCCTTGAAATTCGCCACTGAAATCTGGATCAGATCACTGTCAAACCGCACCGGCACATCGAATTCGAACCCGGCGGTCACTTCGGCACCCACATCCGGGGCCCAATCCAGCGTGACAAGGCCCGTGCTGGGGTCCAGACTGAAATCCTTGCCTGGGGTCAGCACATCCGCCCCGATCGCCATCTGCACGGACCGCGCCTCAGGTTTGGTGATCACACGCCACCAGACCTGATCGCCCGAAGCATAGCCCTTGCGCAGCTGAAACGTCCGTGTTTCGCCATCCCCCAGCCCCAGAAGCTGGTCAAAAGCCGTGATCGGTTTCGAGGCAGCCGCCGAGCGGTAATCCCCCCAATCCTTCCAGCGGAACCCATGCAGCATGCCCTGCCGTGCCTCGAAAAACGCGAGCACCGTTTCCAGATCATCAAGCGCGCGCAGCCCGAAGCCCGCATCATAGCGCCTGCGCGAATCACGCCACGGCGTGTTGCGTTCCTCATGGCCATTGGCCAGCTCAACAATCTCGGTGCGCCGCTCCGGCCCGCCCAAAGCCCCGAAGCTCAGATTGGCCGGAAAGCGGATTTCGTGAAATGCCATTCTTATGCCCCCCTCAGCGATTGCGCGCGCCCTGCGAGAGCAGGCGACTCATCTGCGCGGCGATCTGCGTTTGCGAGCGCTGGAACCCGGCCACATCCGGTGTCGAGATATTGAAGGTGACATTGACAGGGCCAACGCCGCCCGCCCCGCGCACACCCAGCCGCCCATCAGCCCCGCGCGACAGCGGCAGGATCGCCTCTGGCCCCGCCTCGCCCATCAGTCCAGTGGTGCCGCCGCGCAT
>SKHG01000017.1 GCA_007117035.1 Candidatus Campbelliibacteriota bacterium | reverse complement strand
GGGATCCCGAGACGCAACCGGGTCTGAGTCCGCAGCGTCGCCAGGTCACTCATCACGCACCTTCGTTCCTGAACGCCAGCCGCAGCCGGGGCGCCACTTCCTCGGCCACCCACTCGTCGCGGGCAGCCTTGTCGGCCTCGGCTCGACGGGCGTTGCGTTCGGTCACCTCGTCGTGCAGCGACTTGGTGCGGCGACGCCGGTCGTTCGCGATCAACGCGTCGATGAGCCGATCATCGAACGGCACCCCAGGCTTGGACCGGCACGTCATCCGGTACTCGCCGTCGTGCTCCAGACGCCACAGTTCCCACACCGACGCGTGTTCGTTCCAGTACACGGCGAGAGCAGGATCACCCTCCCAGCCCTTCACCGGATCACCGTGATGCAGCTTGTGGATCACGTCGCGCATCCCCGCGTCCATCCACAACCGCTTGCCGTCCACCCACTCGGGATGCACCAGCGCGTCGGTGATGGTGGCCTCGCGTTGCACGTCGATCATCGTTTCGCCTCCCGGCGCACACGCCGCTTCTCTGGCTTGTCGGGATCAGGGATCTCGTCGTCGATGTCGACTGCCTCGCCGCGCATCGACTCACGCAGATCACCCATCCCCTGCCGCCCCCGGCGAGGCAACCGGGGACGGCCCTGACTCTGGCGTCGCACCATGCTTTCGAGCACCTTGCGACGCGTCGAGTCAGACGAGAGGGGACGGATGGTCGGCATCAGCTCGTCAGATCGACGATCTTGCAGTGGGCGTTACGGGCGTCGGTCGCCAGCTCCGAGTAGCAGAACAGCGTCGCCTCGTAGGCGTCAGTGTTCGGCACCCGGTTCAGGATCGCGCCGTCCTCGTCCATGAACTCCCAATCGCTCATCCGGTAGTGCTGGATGCGACGCGTGGTGAGTCCGAACGCCTGACCGGTCGGGCAGTCCTTGTCGTAGTACATGCCGACCTGGTTGCCGCCGTCCATGCCCTGCGACACCGACGACATGTCGAGCGCCGAGTAGCCACCGGACAGTTCGGTCGTGCCGGGGAACCGCTTGATCGACGTGAGCAGCGCAGCAGTGTTGCGATGCACCCCGTCGTCGGTCACCCACAGGTTGATTTCCTCACCGGAGTTGATGTTGACCTCCTGCTGGGCACGGATGAACATGGCCTCGGTCACCGCACGCGGCGTGCCACTGTTCGAGTCGACGTACGACGCCCACGTGGGAGCGGTCGCCGGGTCGATGTTGAACAGTGCGCCCGATGCGGCGATCTGCGCCTGGAGGCCAGTAACTTCCTTCTGATCGGCACCGGAGCCACCGGCACCGGCACGGAACAGCAGGTGACCGGCCGTCACCGACACCGCAGCACCCGAGATCACGAACGTCCCGGCCGACACGTTCACCGAGGTGATCGTGCGGGCAGCGAAGCTCGCCGTCGGGTTCGCGACGGTTCCGGCGTCCACGACCATGCCGACCTGGATCTGACGCATCTGCGTCCGAGTCGCGGCCGTCACCGTCACCGTGGTCGACGAGGACGACACCGACAGCGTGGCGATCTGACCGGTGCCGAGTCCGAACAACTGACGGTTGTAGTCGTTGCGGAGATCCCGCACGACGCCTTCCGTCTCGGACTGCACCGCCCGAGTGAACGAACCGCGGTCCGAACCCATCGAACGCATCGTCGGGCCGCTGATCTCGATGCGACCGTAGTTGTACTTGAGCGGGACACGCTGCTCGCTGTAGCCCTGACGGCCAGGACCGGGCAGCGCGCCCATCTCTGCACGGGCACCGACACCGTGGTTGCGGCCGGTGTTGATCGCGAGCACGGCACGCCGGCCCTCGACATCTTCCTCGTTGGCCTCCACCTGCGAGAGCAGGAACACCTTGCTGTTCAGGGTGCCGCGGATGCCGGGAAGGTAGAACTCTTTGAGCACTGCGTCAGCAGTGGTACGGGTGAGCGTCATGGCTCTTGGTCCTTTCGTGGGGAATGACTGTGGATAGCGTCATCTCCCGTCGAGCACCAGGCTCCGCACGGTGTTCTGTCCGCTGTGTTCAGGCTCCGACTCCCGGCCGTCACCCTCATTCGTGTTCGTCTCTCACGGGCACCTGGCCCTCGATCTCAGCTTGCCGACCCCGACGACGCACCGATCTGTGACCGGATGAACGCGTCGGCAGCCTTCTTGCTGTCCTCCAAAGTATTGATGGTCTGCTCACCGGATGCAACGACCCCCCGTCCTGGGGTGGTCGGCCCACCCTTGCCGGAGTGCTCCTTGATGAACCGGTCGACCACCTCTTTGTCTCGACTCTTGATGGACTCGATCGCCTTCGCGATGTCGCCACCCGTCTCGTGATGGGCGGTCCACAACACCATGAACCCCTCACGCGAGTCAGGGTCGTACCCGCCGTCGCGCACCTCTTGGCGAATGTTCGCGATCTCGGCCTGCTCACGCGCCGCCTGCTCGCGGGCAGCCAACGAGTTCTCGATGATCTCTTGCACCTTCTCGGGTGTCAACGCCTCGCGGTCACCGTCGAAGTCGTCGATCGCTTCGTCGATCACGTCCTGTTCGGCCTGCGCCGCCTCAGCCGACTCCGGCTCACCGAGCACCGACTTGGCGATGTTCTGCATCATCGTCGCCGCCTTCGTCGGGTCATTGACCCACGACTGCGCCATGTCGATCCACACCTGCTGATCCTCGTCGGAGTACACCCCAAACGCCTCGTCGTAGCGCGTCAGCTTCTCCGCGGCCTCGTTGCGCTCCGTGCGGTACTTCGCCGCCTGCGCCCTGATCTTCTCCACGTACCCCCGATCGAACACCGCCTGGTCGGGCAGTTCTCCGAGGTCGTCGTCCCCGCCAGAGGTCGGTGGCGGGGACGACGATCCATCGGCGCCAGGGGGGGCGCCCTCATCCGCGTCGCCACCTGCGTCGCCGTCGTCGGCGCCGCCTGCTACGACCGGGATCGTTCGACCGGTCGGGAACAGCCACACGGGCCTCCCGTCGATCGTCGTTCTCGTCGGTACTGACCTCATTGCTCATGCCTCCATGTTGGGATCGTCAGGGAACGGGGCGCCGGTGCCATCAGCCACGGCAGCCTCCCCCATCTGTTGCATCATCGCGGCCTGCTCCATGTTGTCGACCGCCATCACCTGCGTAGCGGTCGACGGCAGCATGGCCGCAGCCGGGTTCGCGGTTGCCGCCTCGATCTGAGCGGCCATCTGCTGCGCCGCGAACATCTCGTGGGCCTGCATGTGCAACCCGAACATCTGCTGGATCTCGTCGTCCAGATACTCGAACCGTTCGGATCGCATGAAGTCGCGATGCACCATGATGTGATTCTGATGGTCGTCGGTGTCATCGACGATGCGGGCCGTGCCGACCGCCAGATGGAAGTTCTCGCGCTGCGCCCGAGCCGTGTCAGGGTCGATGCCGGCGAGCATGTCGTCGGCGTCGGGCAGGTCAGCGAGCTTCGCGAACTGTTGCGGCGTCGTGATGAACCCGCGGTCGTACATGTTCATCGCCCACGCCTGCACCGCGGCACGCGACCGTGGCACCACCGAGTCAGCCGAGACAGTCACCGTCGTCTGGCCGCGAAGATCGCCACCGGTCCACGAGATCACTTCGGGGATGTTCGCCCCCAACTGCACCGACGCCTCGCGAGAGTCCTGCACGAAGAACTCGTACAACTCCAGCACCATCGTCGCGGCGCGTGCCCAGCAGTCACCGAGCTGCTGCGCGAACGCACCCACCGGGGTGTCGTCGTTCTCGCTCAGGATCCCGAGCGCCACACCGGACTCCACACCGGTCGGCGCCTCACCACGGCTCACGTCGTGAATCGACAAGATGTCGTCCATCGCCCGTTCCAGCATCGCCGGCTGACGAATCCACCAGTCAGGCATCGACGGCGGCGACTCGTAGCCGGGCCGGGCACCGTTGATGACGTTGTACTCGACGGCTTCGCCGGGCGTGTCGGACAGTTCCTCGATGTCCTCGACTGATCCGGTCGGCACCCACAGCCGTGCGTTCCCGGCGAGCTTCATGTGTTCGATGATGCTCGACCACGACGCGTTGTAGAGCGCCTGCACCTGCACGGCGTCGGTCACCGGGGTGTGCCCGTACCAGCGGCCGTGGATCGGTTCGACGACGGCGAGCGCGATGTTCAGCTTGTCGTCGAACGGGAAGTACCACTCGGACTGCTCGACGATCTGATCGCCCACGACTTTGAGCACCTGGCCTTCGCTGTCGTTCGATGGCCGCTCGAAATACGTGTACACCATCGTCAGCGGGGTGTGCTGGCCGTGCTCACCGTGGAGCCGATGCACCATGTCGACGGCGCGTGCGTCGGCTTGCGGTTCGCGTTCCAGACCGAACATGTCCTGCACCTCGGACGGCGGGAGTGCAACACCGTGAATCCACCAGCGCGCCGACTCGCCTTCGCGCACGCCAGGCTCGAACGCCATCTCGTGCAACGACACGACGGTCACCCGCACGTCACCGGTCTTGAACTGCTGCCCCGTCTCGGGGTCGGTCACCGAACGTCCCGCGGCCGGATCCCATTCGACGCACAACGCGCCCACCCCGTCACCCCATGTCGAGTTGGCGTGGTCGAGACGCTTGGCCTGCCACCGCTGCTTGTCGTGGGTCTGATCGAGCGCGGCCTGACCGATCTTGGAGGCCCGCATCGTCACGTCGTCGGGGGCGTCGGGTCGGATCTGGAACACGAGCGGTCGCCGCATGAGCTTCGCGATGATGCGCCGCGAGTCGGGACCGATGCGTGCGACGGTGGCCCGCACCCGACCCGCGTCGCGGGGCACTTCCTCCAGCCGTCCCGACGAACGGTTGAAGTACACCCAGTGCCGGTTGCGGATGAACTGCGCGTTGACCGCTGCCTGTTCACGTTCGACGCGCGTCGACTTGATGCCCTTGTCCCACATCTCGCGGACCTTGCCCGCACCGATGGTGGCTTGGAACGGCATCGACGGTTGCGGTTCGGGGTACTCGCTCACCCCGTCGCCTGCGTACATCGTGTCCATGTCAGTTCAGCCCTTCCACCAGTGGTCGTTCGGGGCGCCGGTCGCGTGGCGGCTTCGGTTCCGCGACGGCGCGGTCCATCGCCGCAATCTCACCGGGGCGATCCGACAGGATCCGGTTGATGAGCATGATCCGCTCGGTGCGCCACTCGCGCTGCGCACGGGCGTGGGTGACGAGCGTGATCGCGTACAGCGCGATCACGAGTGCGAGCACGATGATGACGGCGAGCAGTTCCATCAGTGCGTCGCCTCGATCGCCTGGCGGATCTCCGCAAGCCGCGCTTCGAGCGCCATGATCTCGTTGCGCTGATCCTCCACCTTGCGCTTCAACGTCGCCACCTCGTCCTTCTGCGGTGTCTCGTACCACGTCCACCCCAACACGGCGAGCATGTTCCGCACCGCCGTCGGATGGATGCACAGCCGACCCCACGCCGGCAACGAGTCGAGGTTCCGGTTGAGGTCGATGATCTGCTCGCCGGGAGCGACCTTGTACTCGCCGGTCAGGAAGCACCCACCGGTCACCGTGTCTTGCGGGAACGCCGGACGAGTCTCCATCAGTCGTCGCCCTTCACGATGCGCCGCTCGGCCGCAGCGATGACGCCCTTGCGGTTCTTGCCCAACTGCTCCAACCCGAGCACCCGTGCCGCCTCGGCAGCATCGTTCGCTTTTAGGTGATCCTCCACGTCGTCCACCGCGTAGTCAGACGGATCGAACCGGTCATCGGGCAACGCCGCTTCCGTCTCGTCCGCGATGTCACGGGAATCCAGTTCGGTGAGCGCCGCGAACAGCACCTCGTCACGGTTCTGGCCTTCGCGTTCACGCACCACGATCGCCGCGATGTCATCGGCCGACGCCGACGAGATCGCAGACACCACATCGGCAGCGTCATGGTCGTTCGGGTCGTAGTCGTCGAACTCGACTGGCAGATCGGCGGTCGCTTCCGCTGGCTCGTCGCGTTCGACGGGCTGCAACTCGACCGACACGTAGTTCATCTCGTTGAACGTGTTGCCCGCCACCGACACGTCGCACTGGATCAAGAACCGTCCGGGGCGGGCATACCGATGCGCCACCTTCGCGGCCTTGCGAACCGACGGGGTGCCGTCACCGAACGACCACACCACCGCGTCGTTGGGCAACCCAACCGAACCTGGCGACTCGACGTAGACGTGAAGCCCGTCGGCTTCGGTGGTGAACACGGCCGAGAGCGGCTGACCCAACGCCAGATCATCCACGTCGTAATCGCGTTGGGGAGCCATCGCATCAAGAGCGTCACGTACCGCATCTTCATCACCTTGCCCCAAGTGCAGACGCCGCAACGCCTCCACCACCCCCTGATACTTCGTGGGCACCCAACCGATCGGCACCGACGACAACCCGTACGACCTGACCTCATCGACCTCAGGCATATCACATTCTCCCTATCACTGGATGGTGCCGGTTGCCCCGGTCCCGTTTCTTGACCTTCTCCCACATCGCGTCCGCGGCGTTCGTGGGTTCAGACTTCACCTTGTGCGGACGAATCGTCCGCTTCGCCATCTCGATCGCAGCATAGGCAACCACGTCAACCTGGTCGTCGTGTTTCCCGACCGGGAACGTCAGCAACTCGTCCTCGAAATCTGCGAGCCACGGCGCGTTGCGCGGGAACCACACCCGGCCCGCCTCCATCACCGTCGATGCCGTCTCGGCACGCGCGTACTTGTTCTTGTCGGGATGCAGCCAGCGCACCACGACACCTTCGCGCTGCACTTCGGTGAACAGCGACATCGTTGCCGCCTGCTTCTCGACACCGATCCACGCCGGCCGCATCGTGTCCCACACTTCACGGATCATCGGCTGATGCTCGGTCGACTTGACCCGAACCCGCTTCATGTCGAGCAGGATCAGCGACATCGGGTCGGTGGGCGCGACCGCCCACGTCGCGAGCGTCGTGAAGTCCGACTGCCGCTTGCCCGAGAACGCCGGGTCCATCGTCGCGAACCGCCAGCACTCAGAGTCGGGCACCAGGGTGTCACCGAGCGAGTAGAACGTCTCTTGCCCGTCGGTCTGCGCCGACCAGTACCGGAAGTTCGCCCGCTTGAACGTCCCGCCGCCCTCCAGCGTCGGACGCTGCTGATACAGCGACGCCCACGCCCGCGGCCCGATGTCGGTGCGGATCCCCGCCAGAGCTTCCTCGTCGTACCGTTCCCGACACAACGCGTCACCGGGCCGACGCCCGAGCGGATCGTTGTCCTCAGCGATCGCCGGGAGCCGCAACCGTTCGATCCTCATGCCCGTCTCGGCGGCGAGCAACCGGCCGACGAGATCATCGGCGTGCCAACGCGACATGATGACGAGCATCTTCGCGCCAGGCTCACGACGGGTCAGCCATGTGTTCTGCCACCAGTCCCACAGCTTCTCGCGCATGATCGCCGAGTCGGCTTCCTCGGAGTTCTTGATCGGGTCGTCGATGATGCACAGGTGCCCGCCCTTGCCGGTGATCGGTCCACCGGCACCCGCGGTGTTCATACCGCCGTCAGCGCCGATCAGTTCCCAACGGTGCGCAGCCCTCGACGTGTCGTTGATGGTGACCCCGAACGTCGGCCCGTGCTCCGCGACGATCTCGCGTGCCGCCCGACCGTGAGTGGACGCGAAGTCCGCTTCGTACGACGCGAGCAGGACGCGCTTCTGGAACTTGGTGATGAACCATGCGGGCGCCCACCGCGAGCACGTCAGGGTCTTGCCGTGGCGCACCGGTTCCTCGACGATCAGGCAGTCGGTGGCGTCGTCCTCGACCATCGCCACGATCCGATCGGACGTGTGGATCAGGTGTTGGTACGGCTGCCACAGGCCACGCGACAGCCGGGTGGCGAAGTCGGCGGGGGACCGCAGCGTGAGTTCGCGTTCCAACTGGTTCTCGTACCACCGCTGTTCGTTCGCGGGCCAGGTGGCGACTTCCTCCGGCGTGATCGCCAGGAGTGCGTCGAGTGCGGATGCCATCGCGGATCAGTGTTGCAGAGCCGTGTTGCACCGTTGGGTGATATGTGGCAGACTGTCGCGCATGACAGACACTCCCACCACTGACACCAAGCCCCCGTCGATCGCCGCCATGCGCCAGGACGCCGAGGGCATCCGCGACCGCGTTGCCGCCGACCTCTCGGATCTGCGCAATCAGCGCGACCGGATCAATGCCCAGATCAAGCAGATGGTCGCGGAACATGCCGAAGCCGACCGGGTTGTCCGCGCGCTGACCCCCAAGACGCGGACGGCGAAGAAGTGACCGATAACGACACGATCATCACCACCGCCCAAGCCGCCGCCATCATCGGCGTCACCGACCGCACCATCACCCGATGGGCCGACTCCGGTGACCTTCCCATCGTCGGGCGCACCGTCGGCGGGGCACGCCGATTCAACCGCTCCGAAGTCGAAGCGTGCCGCGACCGCAAGCTGGCCGAACGGAACCCGCGATGAATGAGCCGACACCGCTGGCGTTCGGGGTGCGCCGATGACCCGCGCTCTCATCGACGCCGAGTTCCACGACACCCCCATCGGGAGGTGCGTGGTGCTTCCCGCCAAGTTCGCCACGACATTCGACCCGCTCACCGAGGCCGACGTGCTGGCGGTGGTGGAGACGTGCCCGACGTGCAGTGGGGGAGGAAACCTGCTCGGTTGGGACGTGTCCACCGAAGCGTTCGAGCTTGATTCGGCCGAGATGGTCGATTGCATGGCCTGCGACGCCTGGGGCCACGTCCGTCGTGGGTTCGTGCGGGTGGTCGAGACACTGCCCGCTGGTCGCCCAGCAACCAAGCCGCCCCACGGTCGATTCGTGACGTGGGGATTCGACCCGAGTGGTGTCGCTGCCATCATCGACGGTGACAAGCCAGCCGAAGTCCTCGGCGTGCTGCCGATTTCTCCTGGCGACGTGGTGCTGGTCACCGAGCCCGACTGTGATTGCGACGACGGCAAGGTCTGGACCTACCGGAGCACCGGCCCGTTCTACGCCATCGACTGCGCCGACTGCGCCCCGTCCACTGTCCGTGTCATCCACCGCGATGGCGTGCTTGGGGAGATCGAGACATGACCACCACCCGCGCCCTCACCCGCCGGCCGATGCGAAGGGGACTGCGATGATGGCCGTTGTCCTCGTCACGCTGATCCTCGGCGCATGGCTCGGCATCTGGGCGCTGTGCTCCGCCGCCGCCCGCACCCCACCCGACCGGCAGGCCACGCTCGAGGCCGACCGTGAGTGACGAACTCCAGGCCGCGATGACATTGGTTGCCCTGAAGCTCGGGGCGGCCGCGGCGCGCCGAGAACTCGAGAACTGGGACGAGATCATGGTCTCGGGCCGGGCCATCTACGATCAGGTGCAGGCCAGCCACCGCGGACACTTCAACGACGCCCAAATCGGGGCGTTCGTGTACTACGGGCTTCTCGAGGCCGGTCTCCCCCCAGAGATATGCCCCCTCATCGCCTGGGAAGTGCTGAAATAGGATGACCGCGACCAAAGCGACGATCGACCGGCGACGGTTCCCCATCGACCCGCTCATCGAACGCGCCGAAGCGATGTGGCGACCCGGAGAAGGGCACTCCGACCCGCGCAACGAGCCGACACGGGCCGGCAAGCTCGCCATTGCGCTCGGGGTCAGCGTCGACTCGGTGCGCCGCCGCCTCGAAACCGGGGCCACCGAGCGCATCGCCGACCAGTGGGCGGTCACCCTCGGCTCCCACCCGGCGCTGCTGTGGCCCGAATGGTACGAAGTCGACACCTGATGGCCCACTACGTCATCATCTCCGGCGGTCGAGACCAGGATGGGCCTGAAATCCACGCCGACATGGGCGAAATCCTCGGATTCCTCCAGATGTTCTACGGAAATGACCTCCGGGTGCTCCACGGAGCGGCCCGAGGGGTCGATTCGGTCGCACAGGAGACCTGCGACGACCTCGGAATCACCGTGAAGGCGTATCCGGCCGACTGGGACGCCAATCCGAGGGCCGCAGGGGTCATCAGGAACCGCCAGATGGCCGATCTGGTCGCGAAATGGTCGAAATCGGGCCACACAGGCGAACTGATCGCCTTCCGAGGCGGAAACGGGACCGAGAACATGGTGAAAGAGGCCCTCGAGCGCGACATTCCGGTCACCCGGGTCCCCCACGACGAAACTATGGTGCCGTAGCCGCTGTCGGCGCCGGACAGACCTCCCACATGACGTATCGGTGGCCGACAGGCTACGGTTCGCGTCCGTGGCAACCGTACTTGACCTCTCCGATCTGCCCGCAGGGGTGCAGTACGTCACCAGGGACGCTTGGGGGCTCACTGACGCCGAAGCGAAGCGTCGCGGACTCAACATCCAGCCGAACGGGGCGCCCGAACTGTACTGGCATCACACCGCCGGCTCGTTCCCGAACTTCACCACAGCCACCTGGGATGACGACCCGATCCGGTACATCCAGTGGCACGACGAGATTGCTCGCAACGGCGGCCTCAACACCGTCTACAGGGCTGTCGCATACTCGTGGCTGATCCACAAAGCCCCCCGCAACAAGGTGACGATCATCGAAGGGCGCGGCGACATCTTCCCGGCGGCCACCAGGGGCCGGAACACGGTGTCGAAGGCGATCTGTTTCGTCGGCAACTTTGCCAGCCAGGGCGGCCCGCGACCCGTGCGTTCCCCCCGCCAGTCCGAACTCGACGCCGGCCGCTGGCTCCGGTCTGCGCTGATACGCGCCGGGGTCGTCCTGCCCGGCGTGGAGGGCCTCGGCCACCACGAGAACCCGTCGTGCGTAGGCTGCTCCACCTGCCCGGGCGACCTGATGATCCCCCACCTCGGTTACCTGAACACCGACTGGGAGTTCGCCACCCCCAAGCCACCGCCGCCCATCCCGACCACAGGAGTGATCCCCGAGATGTATCTGTTCAAGTACCGCAAGCCCGGCTGGCCCGGAGAGTTCATTGCTCGGGTCACCGCCAACCGCATCGACCACGCCCAGAATGGAGACGCCACCAAGGTGGACGAAGCGGCCGGCGTGCCGGTGTTCGAAGCCACCAAGAAAGAACAGGTCGTCGCGTTGCTGTCCGACAAGGGCCGCACCCACCACGGCACCAGCAACCCGTTCGTCGGGCCTTACGCTGACGACGATCTTCACGGGCTCTGGTGAGCCGGGGTCTCAGCCTCAAGTAGAGGTTGACAGGAGGTCAGCGGCCCAGCAGGAAGGTATGGTCCAAAGGTGGACGGCAGATTCGGAACGCGGCGCATACCCGGCACGCTGGCCTTGGCGATCACCAACCTGATCGCCGCCGACGCCCTCCGCTCCCCGTCGACCCTCGAATCCTCCCCGATTCACGCCGTCAACGTCGAGCTGCTCCCCGCTCGGGTGTGGGGCGCCCTGTGGCTGATCGCCGGCATCGGACTCATCGTTGCCGCCATCACCCACCGTCGCCACACCCTCCACCTGTTCGGCGGTCTGTCGCTGGCGGTGTGGTCCGCCGTCTCCGCTGGCGTCATCACGGCGTGGGTGACCGGGCAGGCACACATGACCGCCTCAGGTCTGGCCCTGCTGTGGTGGATGTGGGCCGGTGTCGCCTCGATGCTCCTCGTTCCACTCATCGCCGAGTCGAATCCGCCGACTCGGGGAACCTGATGGACGCCACAACCGCAGCCGCCGCCATCCCGGCCGGAGCAGCCGTCACCGCAGCGATCGTGACCGGATGGTTCGCCTACGCCGCGAAACGGGCCCTCGCCCAATCCCCCGAAACGGTTGCCGGTGGCTACTCACGCCTGGTTGCCGACATGCGCCAGCAGGTGCTCGAGCTGTCGAAACGGGTCGACGAACTCGAAGGTGATCGAATCGTCGATCACGCCCGCATCATTCAGCTCGAGCGCCAGGTGTCGTGGCTGCTGCCTCGCCTGTCGGCCGATGACCGCGCGCAGTTCCACACGACCTTCCACGAACCGGACGTCCCGCCACCCAGCCCGCCAGCGCCCCACGGTTGACCGACACATGATATGTGTCTAAGCTGCGAAGATGTCGATCGCCATCCTCACTCACGCTTCGTGCCCCGACGGCTGGGGGGCCGCCCACTGGCTCCGTCACTGCCTTGAGCTGACCGGCACCAACCCCGACGACATCATCATCGTCGAGTGCCTCTACGGCGAGGCACCACCACTCCAGCTCGTCACGGACGCCGAAGTGTTCATCACCGATTTCTGCTTCCCCGGGCCGGAACTCGACGAGATCGCTCTGGTCGCCAGCTCGGTCCTCGTCCTCGACCACCACCAGTCCGCTCACGGCTACGTGAACGACTCCGGGTACGCCAAGTTCGACGAGGTCGAATACATGCCGTTCGTTCGCCCGCAGGCCAGCGCCGTCATCAACGAGGCCCGTTCCGGCATCGGCAACGTCATCGAGTACTGCTACCTGCATCTGCGGTGGGCTGGCGCTGAACCCGCCGACGAACCCCAGTGGCTTCTCCACCTCGAGCGCCGCGACCTGTGGAAGCTGGACGAGTTTCCGTTCACCCCGGAGATCTTCGCTGCCGTCACTTCGTGGCCGCTGACCCAGGAGACGTTCGACAAGCTGCTGAACACCCACACCGATCACCTCGCCACCATCGGCACACACATCAACCGCTACCGAGATCAGCTCATCGAACAGACGGTCGCCACCGCCTGGGTGGAGGAGATCTGCGGGGTGGAGATGCCGGTGTGCGCCTCCCCGTACGCGATTGGCTCCGACGTCGCCGGGAAGCTGGCCGAGGACTACCCGGGCGGTGTGGCCGCGTACTTCGTCGTCTACGGCGACCGGGTGCGCTACGGGCTCCGGTCGCGAGGTGACGGGCCGGACGTGGCGAAGTTGGCCGAG
>SKHG01000074.1 GCA_007117035.1 Candidatus Campbelliibacteriota bacterium | reverse complement strand
TTGAAGATCACGTTGACCCCCCGGATCTCCTCCTTGGTCAGGTCGATGTACTCGACTGGTACCGTGGAGAAGCCTAGCGCCTTGGCGGCGTTCAACCTCTGGTGTCCGGAGAGTATGAACCCTGTTTTAAGCGCATATAAGGGCAATACGAAGCCCATCTTGCCCAAGCTGAGCCGTAGGAGCCTCATGCGGCTTGGCTCGGTTATACGCGGGTTAGAAGGGTCCTCGTGAAGCTCGCCAATCGGTACCGAAACCGGCATGTCATTGTTCCTCGTACTGGTCGATGCCCAGCCGATCCTTGATGAGGTTGATCAGCGCCGTCTCCTCGAAGTCTACCTCGGCCCGGATGTCGGATAGCCACTCTCTGGCCGCGCTCTGATCAACGAAGAACACGATGTCTCCAAGGACAAAGCGAGTGCGAGCCGGGGCTCGCCGGGTGTCGATGTCATCGTGCCGCCGCTGATCCAACTGCGTGGCCACCCCAGCAGACAGGCAGTCATCGGCAACGATTTCGGTAAGGCAATCGATCTCTTCCTGCGTCCAGCCGTAGTTGGTGAACTCGATACCTGAATTCTGGAGGGCGGTGATTTCCGCCGACAACATATCAAGATCCCATTTCGCAAGTTCCGAAACCTTGTTATCGATCAGGCGGAACGCGTTTAACTGCTCCGGGGTGAGATGGTCAGCAACAACAACAGGAACCTGATCCATGCCGAGATAGCGAGCCGCCTCGTAACGGGTGTGGCCCGCCGCGATAACGCCCTCGGCATTGACCACAATCGGGACGATGAACCCGAACTGGCGAATGCTATTTGCAACTGATTGCACTGCCTCGGCGTTTTGTCTGGGGTTATTCTCGTACGGAGTGATCTGGCTGAGCCGCCGCTGCTCGATACGAACCTCTACCGGACCACGATCCACTGCTCTACGTCTTCTTGCTACAGCCACGGGTTCCTCCTAAGCAAAAAAAGGGGGCAATCGCGATGATTGCCCCCGCATTGTACTACATCGACTCTCGGGGCTAGATTAGGCCGCCTTGGCGCGAGCCTTGGCCTTCGGGGTCGCCCGAGTCTTCGCCTTGGCAGTCGTCTTGGCCTCGGCCTTCGTCTCAGCCTTCGCGGGCTTTGCATTCAGGTGCTCGGTTGCCCATTCGGTGACGATGTGCTCGAAGGTCTCATCGAGCTTGGCGTGACCCAGCATCTCCTGCGCCTGAAGCAGGTAGTCCTCGATGGCCTCGCCGTTCTCGGCAACCAGCCGGAACTTGAAGGTCGTCTTCTTGACCACCGGGCGGGTTTCCTTGCCGTCGCGGCTGTAGGATTCCTTGATGGTCTCCTTCAGTTCGTTGACGGTGCTCTCGGATGCCGCCTCAAGCAACGCGTCGGCATTTTCCTCGTTGACCACGCGAGCGATTTCCTTCGCCTTAGTCCAACCGATCTCGCCAACCCGATCACCGTGGATACCGGCCTTGCTGAACTTGGTGTAGATGTCCACCAAGTACATCGCCTTCCGGTACTCCATCCCCAACTGCTCCTGAATGTACAACTGGAGCCCGCCGATTTCAGCATAGGATGGATCGAGTTCCTTGTACACCTTGGAGACGCGAACGTGGTAGAGAATGCCGCCCAGACGGTACTCGGTCGTGGTGGACTCTGCGACCAACTCCTTCGCCAGTTCGAGGACATCGCCGTCCTCAACCATCGCGAGGATGTCCTCGTCTTCCTCGTCACGCTCAAGGATGGTGAGACCCTTCAGATCGGGATCACCTTCCTCTTCCTCAGTCTTGACCTTGGCCGGGCGACCACGCTTCTTGGGCGCGGCAGCCTCTTCGGTCTTCGCCTTCGCCTTGCGACCCGGCTTGGCCTTGGTCGTCTCCTTCTTGGCGGCAGCCTTCTTCGCGGGAGCCTTCTTCGCCTTCGGCGCAGGGGCTTCCTCTTCCTCGGTCTCTTCCTCGGTCTCGTCTTCTTCGACTTCTTCTTCAGTCTCTTCCTCGTCGTCCTCAACGGCAGCGACTTCATCCTCGAAGACGTTCACGTAGACGAACTCAGGGTTCTTCTTCGTAGCCTTCTTGGAGGCATCGAACTCGGGATTATCGACCTGAAGGAAGTAGGACGTATCGTCGCCTTCCTCAGAGACCTTGAAGACCTCGTAGATTTCGTCTTCAATCAGGTTTTCGCCGTTCTCGGGAATTTCATCCTCGGCAAAACCAACGAACTTGACCTTATCACCTTTCGCAATACCCATTTTGTGTACCTCTCTTGTTTGACCGTTCAACCTAGTGACTATTATAGACGATCTGGCGAAGAAATCAATACTCCAGTTCGCATCCTTCCAACGCCCGTCGTCTAGCCTCTGGATACGTCCGGTAGACCCGGCGATTACCGTATGCCTGCCCGATCTTCATCAGGACAAAAGCATCGGCCTCGTCGTGCCTGTCAATCTGGACGCCCCAATTAGCCGCAATGCCTCGAATAACGTCTTCCTTCTCTGCCCGTCCGTTGCCGGTAGCGAATATCTTCAAGGATGTAGGCGGGACCGTAAGTATACGCATTCCTCGGCGTACTGCAACCAATTTCAAAATACCCCCGAGTTCCCCGATATGGAAGACCCGAGAGCCCTTCGAACCCATAGAGTAATTCTCCAGAGCCAAAAAGTCTGCATCTGCACGAAGAAAAATGTCCTCGACAAAACTGGCAATAAACGCTAGACGCTCGGCTCCGCGTAACGTCTTGGGCCGAACCCGGCCTACGTGCAGTGTGGCATCCGCCATAAAGGCATAGCCGCTGGACGTAAGACTGCCGTCGAATCCGACCACGTTTCTACTCGAAGTCATGGAAGCACTCATGTACGAATTGGCACTTGCGAGCCTTGGGGGACCGCCCGCTGGTGCAGCACCGCCGGGGCGGTATCTCCCCGCTGTTGCGAAACTCTGCCCACTCTTTCGCTTCCTCGACCAGATGCTCTATACGGGACATGGACCGGCTGGCATGTTGCGGGTATTCCTTTATGGGGAAGCCGCGATAAACGTCCTTCCCAGTGTAGGCAATCAGCGCCAAGTCATGCAACGGCAGCCCCTTGCGCTCCATCAAATGCCAGTAGGTCAAGACCTGTAGAACGTGGTTGGGGTCCGGCTTTATCAAGTCTTTCCATTTAGTGGAGTTGATCGACTTGCTCTCGACTGGAAGTAGCGCACCGTCACGCAGCAAATGAAAATCAACAGAACCAGAGATCATGTACTCGTCGTCTTTGTACTCGATCTCGTTGTAGTCGAGAGGAAGCTGGTCGCACCTCGGGCACTTATCGTGATCTAGTGCGTCGGCGTATACCCCCAAGAACTCTGTGTGCTGGCAAGGGCAGCGCCATTTTCCGTACAACTCATTGGGTAGCCGCGCCTTCATCTGGTCAGTGAGAAAGCGCTCAATGGCGCGTCCCTGTTCGAACACCAAACCGATGTTGAAGTACAAAGGGTCTTTGAGGATGACTCGATCCAATGCGTCCGCAATGGCTACCTTCCTGACGCACTCCTTGAGTAGGTCAGAAACGTGTAGATGCGTATCGTGCCGGAAGTACTCGGGCACTCGATTG
>SKHG01000070.1 GCA_007117035.1 Candidatus Campbelliibacteriota bacterium | reverse complement strand
GAACGCCGAGGAAGAGCGGCTCTTGGGCGTGTCCATGACCGGGATCATGGATCATCCGGTGCTGAGCCAAGTCTCCGAAGAGGCTACCCGCTGGCTGGTGGAACTCCGTGAACTCGCCGTAGAAACCAACCGGATCTGGGCCGAGAAGCTGGACATCCCACAAAGTACGGCGATCACCACGGTCAAGCCGTCGGGTACGGTCAGTCAGTTGGTCGATTCTGCTAGTGGTATTCACCCGCGCTACGCACCGTACTACATCCGTACGGTACGGGCCGACAAGAAAGACCCGCTGGCGCTGTTCATGCGCCTGAATGGTTTCCCCGTCGAAGACTGCGTCATGAAGGGCGATTCCACAGACGTGTTCGCGTTCCCCGTGAAAGCTCCTGAGAGCGCCGTATTTCGCGATGACATGTCAGCGATTGACCAGCTTAACCACTACCTCATGTTCAAGGTCGCGTGGTGTGAGCATAACCCGTCGATCACGGTGTATGTCCGTGACTATGAGTGGGCAGAGGTCGGCGCTTGGGTCTACAAGAACTTCGATCACATCGGCGGGGTTAGTTTCCTGCCCCATACCGATCATGTGTACCGTCAGGCCCCCTATCAGGAGATATCTAAAGAAGAATATGAGAAACTAGTGAAAGAGATGCCGGTATGTGACTGGGCAGATCTGCAAGCCGTTGAAAAGGAAGACGGTACGAACGCCACAAAAGAGTTGGCCTGTTCGGCAGGGCAATGTGAGATACTGTAAAATCGCGCTATGAACATATACGATTGGCTCTATCTCTTGGGGATTCTCGCCGTCATCTGGGCGGCGGCATTCCTCATACTCTGGGGGTTGCAGAATGGATGAACAACATTCGACACATGAGATGGTTCGTAACCTCCATAACCGGTTTGACACGCTGGACGAGAAGTTAGACCAACTTGCTGATGATCACAAAGAACTTAAAATCCGCGTAGATGGTGTGGAGAGGGATGTAACGGCAGACAAAGCGGCTCTGGATAAACACGAAGCAGAGGCCTGTCTCCGGGAGAAAGCGCTTGTATCTAGTCATACACTGTTACGAAACGCTTTCGATAAACATGCAGAAGAACAGGATCAATTCAGGCAAAAACTGTTCTGGGTGCTGATTAGCGTTATTCTTATGCTGCTTGCTGGTTTTGGATCTACACTACTTACACTGTTCGTCAAATTCGGAGGATTGGGATGAAAACCCTACTCGTACTTCTACTGGCTCTGCTTATGCTCCCTGCTGTCGCCCATGCCCGCACGGCGACGATTACGTGGGAACCCCCGACTACTCGTACGGATGGTTCCGCACTGGCTCCGACTGAAATCGACGGGTATGTATTCTCCTGCCGAATCGGTGAGGGGGAACATGCCGATCTGCTGATTATCCCCAATGGGGAAACCCCGTCGGCAACGGCTCTGTATACCGACTTGTTCACGAGTTACGGCGAGTACTTGTGCGCGATGCGTACGGTGGACACGCAGGGACTGGAGTCCCCGCTGTCGAATGAAGTAGTCGTAACTCACTTCGCTGGGCCTGAATCGCCCAAGAATCTGGAAATCATCACTGAGAACCCTGGAATCATCTCGCGTATCGGTGGCATGGTTGGGAGGCTCTTCCGATGAAGAAGCTTGCAGCGGTTCTGTTTGCATTCGCGTTCCCGTTCCTGTCGGGCTGTGCGGTACTTGAGACTATCGAGAACAGTCCCACCGCCAGCAAGCTGGCTGTCCAGCAAGCTACTCTGCGGGTCGTCGGGGAAGACATCGAGAAGGCCGAGCGGGCCATCTTTCTCGTGGATGACGTACGGACGATGGTCATGCTCGATGCGGTTACCATTGGGCTACTGGACGAGTCTATCCGATTCCAGATTGACTGGCGTTCAATGTCGTTGGCAGACGCACAACTACTCGCGATGCTACTCGACGAACTGCGAGATAGACTAGAGGTCCGGATTGGTCAGGGCGTTCTGAATCCAGAGGACAAAGCATCCATCAACACGGTGCTTGACTGGATCGAAGACGCGGCCAAGATGGCCTATATGTACATGCAATGACGCTCGATAAAGACAAGCTGATCGAAGCCATCGAGGCCTCGCCTAGGATCGATCAGCTTGTCTTGTCTCTGAGATACGACGACGGGCTGTCGTTCGAGGAGATCGCAGAAGTGCTGGAGCTTACCTACGGACAAGTACGCAGGATTCATTTCTATGCCTATACGCGCATTACTGAATCGGCTAAGACGCATCCGGGTGATACCGATGACTGACACTGACTGGCAAACAGATCTGCGGGATCAGCTAAAGCGACACGAAGGCTGGGTACCGCATGCATATCAAGACCATCTCGGGTTCTGGACTATTGGCTTCGGTCGCTTGATCGACAAGAGCAGAGGGGGGCGCATCACTGAAGAAGAAGGTGAGATGCTCCTCAGCAATGACATCAATCAAAAGGTTGATGAACTTCGCAGACATCTGCCGTGGTTTGACCGGCTCCCCCCGCGTAAGAAACAGGCCTTGGCGAACATGGCCTTCCAGCTAGGTGTGCAGGGGCTGCTACGCTTCGAGCGTACGCTAGCAGCGGTTGAGCTAGGCGAGTACGCACAGGCGCAGAAGTTTGCTCTCCAATCCAAGTGGGCACGGCAGACGCCAAGACGCGCCCAAGAGATCGCTGCAATGCTGGGGGAAGAATGAGGGTACACGTACGAAAAGATGGCTCCGAGTACATAATCCGGTTGTGGAAAGGCAAGCAGTGGTACGACGAGGGTAAGTGTGCGGGTCACATGGGTGAGGCCAAGCACCTGATTGAAAAAGCCGGTGGGTACATCGATACTCGACCAAATATCAAGGGCTGGGACGAACTGCTCATGCCTGAACTAGCAGCTAGATTGCAGGAGAGGTGTCGAGATGAGCGCGTGGCCCCGGTTCTTTAAGGTACCGCCGATTATCTACGTGGGCGGAAAGCGTCCGTGGAAACTGACAGACGAGTGCGTCTACCTGTCAGACGTAACAGGCATTCGGGAGTCTCCCTATGAGGGAGTTATTAGGGTACCGGCGGGCTACCAGACAGATCTGGCCAGCGTCCCCCGGATACCGGGCATTTATTGGCGTGTAGGCAATAAAGCCGTGTTAGCAGCCATCGTACACGACTGGCTGTATGAGTATGGGGAATACATCACGCGTAAAGACGCCGATGATGCATTCCTAGAAGCTATGATTGACACTGAAGATCCGCCATGGCCCACTACTCGATGGGCCATGTACACAGCAGTGCGTCTTTTCGCTAACGGGGCTTGGAAAAGGTATCGAAAACATGTCAAATGAAGAAAAGAAAAAAAAGAAAGGTTTCTTTCGACGGAGAGCCGAGAAGAAAGGAATGTTCGGCGGGCATGGAACCCGCCAGCAGCAGTTAGATGCGCTCGAACGGGGTGAGAACATCTCTCCCTTGCGCGGCAAGGCGAGCGACTGAATCCAACTTATAGCGAGGAAAGACACCATGTCTCAAGTGTGGGGTGATATTACGAGCGCAGCGCATCTGCGGGTCGGGACTGATCTGGGGGGGATTGCCTACGTGATCTGCGTGACTACGGCGGGTGAAGTGGTGCGCGTGCCGATGGAAGTCCTCTGGACGGCTATCGAAGACATCCGCGAGCCTGAAGAAGAGCCTGAGCCGTAAGCCGT
>SKHG01000023.1 GCA_007117035.1 Candidatus Campbelliibacteriota bacterium | reverse complement strand
CGCTCCTCGGATTTTCCAGAACTGGAGTAAATACCATGATCCGCAACATCCGCATCCTTGAAGACGTCCGCACCGCTCTCCGCTACACCCCTCCGGAGCATTTCAGCTCTCGCGACTTCGACGAGTTCGTCGAACAAGTCCCTGCAGCTCGCAAGTTCGTCCATGTCACCTTCAGTGATACCCGCTTCGCCTATGTGCAGATTGGCCGTCGCGTCTACACTTACGCCTTCTTCCCCGTCTCCGGGGAATGGGGCTGGCATCGCGCCAACCACTAGCACTCGGGGAGGGGGCAACCCCCTCCCCGAGTAAATACCCGCCCCCCAGGATGTCATGGACATGCCTAAATATTCCAAGCTCTCATCCAGAGCGCGTAAAAAGCTCAGAGACGAGTTCGTCAAGTCTCAGAACTCTCTCTGCTTGTTCTGCCTCTGCTCTCTCAACCACCCTCCTCCAGAAGAAATTCGGACTGTTCCAATCAACTGGAAGCTGTTCCCTCCGCATTTCACCAAATACCCCGTTCACCTTCACCATGACCACGACACCGACGAATGCATAGGCGCTGTTCACTCCTACTGCAACGCTGTGTTGTGGCAATACTTTGGGAGTTAATCATGCACACACACGCGATCACCCTCTGCCATCTTCTTGAATTGATCGATGAATCCATCACCAACGAATCGGCCATTCAAGAACCTGTACGTCGTGCTGCCAACTTTTTGGCACACACCCTCCCCCCCGAGCAGTTTCACACGGTCAACAGCTACGGATTCCGCGTCAACGACAAAGAAATCCGCTCGCGCAACTATGTGATCGTGCTATGAAAGACTATCTCTTCGGAATCCTTTACCGCATCGGCTACCGAATCGCCCGATGGCTCGGCATCGACGAGTAACCTCTGCGCCCTTCGGGCGCAGACCCATGTTACTCATGAATTAAACGGAGTAAACGTGTCATGTTAGAGACAGGAATCCTTGTTTTTCTCGGAATCATGGGGCTTGCAATCAAGATCCCGCCAAAGTACGGATTACGGATTCTGGCCTTTCCCTTAGCTGTCGATCTTTCCATGACAGCCTTCATCTATGTCCTACACTTTGGAACATACTCTGGCTTAATGACAGCCGCTGTAGCAGGTGTCTTCTGTAGCATGGCTATTAGCTTGCTTAGGTATCTCTTTGGATATATCTACAAGGACAGATACTACCCCGGACGCCTGTTCGTTAACCCCAAGAGGTTAGTGCTATGAAGTTCAATCGCTATATCAAGATCGGTTGGGGGCGTTACGGAGAGACGCCTTTCCCCGTTAACTCAGTCAGATTCGCCGTATTCGAACGCGGCGATGACTGGCGGTCATCCACCCCTGAGTTCTGGACCTATCTGGACATGCCTACGGATTACTACTTCATGAAGATCCATACATGGTCCAAGCTCTATCAACCCTCACGGAGACACGGAGTATGAGTAACTGGATCGGTCCTGCAATCGCTGTAATCGTAGTTGTCATTCTCATCTCAGCCCTTTTGGAGGCTCTCTAGATGGACAGTAATCAGACAATTCTCATCGGCTACAAGAGCTTGATCAGCGTTGAGTTCACTGATAATGGCCTCAAGTGCCATTTCCGTAATCACATGACTGGCGAGAGCTTCAGTTATGTGTTTCCTCCTGAGCATCTCAAGATCGACGACATCTCAGATTGGGTATTCAGATCCAATATCCAAGACGCAATGCCCAATCTCACGGCAACTGAAAGGGAGTGGTTCCTCAGTGGAACGCGATGAGATTAAGTATCAACTCCAACTCGGTGGATGGTTTGAAGATCGCTTCAGCCATTTTCACCGATTGGTTAAAGACAGACCCACTCGGGTCTGTTTCCACAAGCGCTCACGAATCACGGTTGAGTACCGTAGCAAGTACAAACAGTGGGTGATCATCGGAGAAACGTGGGATCGACACGTTAGACGGCATGGCAAACACCTGCTGATTGACGAGGTACAGATCCCAATTCGCAAATAAGAGGACTCACATGCCAACTGAAAAGCAGATAGACACAGTAAAAGCAATACTGGATTCCATTCCAGACGACGCAACCGTGCTTGACGCCCTTGGAGCATCTCTCGTGTTGCATATGTACATTCTCGATACTTTGGAGAATGTCGAAGAGCGTCGTATCTTGGCTCGCAAATCAGCTGAAATGCTTATGACACGGTATGTACATGCACCTACTAACTTTCACGCATGACATCCTAGAATTGCTCCAGACGGAGCGATCACCCTCTCCAGAGGAAATACTCACCGCTCTGGAAGATGCTCTTGAAAAAGGTGAGATCACAATCGATGAACTAATAGAGGCAATGAGAAATGACTGAATACAACGACAACATCCTTGAAGAAATCGAAACCCTTGACGACGTTAGCCAACGCGTCCTCTGGAAAGGCCTCGCCAATTCCAGCCAATTTCAGTTGATTCGTCAGCTTGAATACGCCGTGCTGGATGCACAGCGCAGCACTCGTCAGTCCAGCAACGAGGATCAGGATGATGAGTTCGCCATCCTGATGAATAGCCTTGATGAGCGCAATCAACAGGATGAGGACGAAGCCAACCCCGAGGTTCTTCCCATCCTCGGCCTTGAGAAAGATCCTGAGCCTACGGCACTCGATCTCGCCAAGACCTACGCTGGATTCGCAGAACTCTGCACGGTAAAGGCTCAGAAGCACAGCCTGACTCGTTGGGACACTCCCATGTCCTTCGAGCAGATGTTGAAATTCAGGCTCGACAATTACGGAAACCCCGTATTGAACCCGTCCATCGCCTACGACCAGATGCAGAGCTTCATCGCCGTCGATAAGGCAACCTTCCTGAAAGCTGCCGAGCTTGAGAAGGAAATGTCGAAAGAGAAGTTCAAGCACATGATCCCTGACATCATTACCCTCTATCAGGCGATTCGGCCCGATACCGGGTATTTCCTGTCTTGGGACAATCTCCCGGTTCTGAATCAGCACCGGATCGCTGTCAAGACTCTGGATGTTCTCTACAAGGAATGGACCCGCATCCTCAAGCGTCCTAGCTTGGAAGGTCTGGCCACTCTCGGCATGCTCAACGCTACGGCAGTACATTTCGAAGGCTGGATCGACTGGTTTGAGCGGCAGCATGACACAGCCCTCAGCCAGTTGATCATGGAACGTGGTCTGAACCTGATCGGTGTGGCAGATATCCGCAAGCGCTACCCGCTGGTTAAACTCACGAAGTAATCAGCACCCGGAGTGGGCTCAGTGCCTGCTCCGGGTTTTTTTGCCCATCCGGCCCGGGGGCCTGGCAGTCATGGACTATAACCATGCTACGCACTTAAGGGGTATCCAATTGGACCGATTAATGAAACCTTCGGCTTCTCCGTGCAATCCAGACGACGTCCCAATCATGATTAAAACGGATGAGGGCTACCTATGGGAGTACGCCTTAGGCTTCACCAAATATCTGTTTGTGATTAAAGTCATCGACTTGGATACTTACTGCAGGTTGTACATGCCCTTGGTTGGATTGCATAGAATCGCAGAAGAAACGGCTGTAGATCAAGTACGTGAACTAGCTAATTTACATCCTGACAAGCTCCGAGCATGGAATACTCTACGCCGACTGCGTGGGCATCCAATAATTGATGATTTCGAAAAACACAATGAAGATACGAACAATTGGTAGAGATCGAACAGGCCACCCAATAGCG
>SKHG01000044.1 GCA_007117035.1 Candidatus Campbelliibacteriota bacterium | reverse complement strand
AGCGAAGCCTACGAGGTGGATATACTCGACGGCGGCACGGTGCTGCGCACGCTCGCGACCACCACCACCAGCGCGCTCTACAGCCAGGCGCAGCAGGTCGCGGATTGGGGCGCGGCGCTAGGGCCTGGCGACACGCTCGACATTCGTGTCGCGCAGCTATCGCAGACGGTCGGTCGTGGGGCCGTCCGTGAGGTGACACTTCAGTTCTGAGGGAAGCGGCATGCCGGATGAAACCACAAATTTGCTTTTGCCCTACATCATGGCAGCGCAGGCGCAGAAGCACGTCACGCATAACGAGGCGCTGCGCATGCTCGATGGCTTGGTGCAGATGGCCGTGCTCGAGGCGGGGGTCACAGCGCCACCGGGAAGCCCGGACGATGGGGACGCTTACATTGTCGGCGCCAGCGCGAGCGGCGAGTGGGATGGCTGGGATGGCGACGTGGCGCTGCGCACCGACGGCGCATGGCTGCGCCTGGTGGCCCGCGAAGGCTGGCGTGCCTACGTGGTGGACGAGCAGGCGCTGTACCTGCGCATCGCTGGCGCATGGGTGCCGGCGCTGGGCGGGACCATGGCCGAGCTCGCCCGCAGCGAGAACGGCGCCACCACCGGCATGGCGGTGCTCGAAGAAACGCTCACCGGCCTCTCGGGTGCGAGCGTGGACGCGAGTATCGAGATTCCCGACCGCGCGATCGTGCTGGGCGTGTCGACGCGCACCATCACCACCATCACCGGGGCGACCAGCTACGACTGCGGGATCGACGGCGAGGGGAGCAAATTTGGCGGCAGCTTGGGCGTCGCTGCCGGCAGCACCAACCTGGGCGTCATCGGCGCGCAGGCATTCTATGCTGACACCCCGGTGCGGCTGACTGCGAATGGCGGCGAATTCACCGGCGGTGCCGTGCGCCTGGCAATTCATCTGCTGACTGTAGGAGGGCCGGGATGAGCGGAGAAAGTGATCTTGCGACGCACCGGCTTTTGGGCGAGCTGAACGGCAAGCTGGCTGGCATCGAGAAGTCGCTCAAGAGCAATGACGCGAATGCCCGCGATGCGCTCGAGAACCTACATCACGCGGTGCAGGATATCCGGAATCACAGCCAGCAGAACGGCCAGCGCCTCGATAACGTCGAGCGGGTGCTCGAGATTGAGGTTCGGCCGGTGGTCAGAGGCGTGCTCGACTGGCGGTCAAGAGCGGTGGGCGCGCTGGCGGTCATCGGCTTCATAGGCACCGCGATCATTTTCGCGATCACGGCCGCGAAGGAGGTGGTCTTGGAAATCTGGCGAGTGATCGTCGACCGGTGAGCGACTACAGAGGGCAAGGGCCTCACTAGTCAGCTGCACGCTATCAATATTCGTTTTGTCACCGCCCACCGGGGCGGTTTTTTGTTGTCGAAAGGGGCGACCATGAACGGGATCAACGAGCCATGGCAAGGCGCGGCGCAACCTCGCCACCTACGCGATTCGGACTTCGACGAGGCCGCTTCTCAACTCGGTTGCGACGTGGCGGCCATTCGCGCGGTGTGGGAGGTCGAGGCGGCGGGCCAGCACTTCCTGTCTGATGGCAGTGTGATCCGCCGCTTCGAGCCGCATCACTTTCCTGATGGCTACTGGCAGGAGATCGGCTTCGAGCCGCGGCAGGGGGAGGCGGCCTGGCGGGCCAGTGTGCGCCAGTCGTCGGAGCGAATGTTTCAGCAGGCGGCTGCGCTCGATCGCCGGGCAGCTATGCGCGCTTCGAGCTGGGGAGCGCCCCAGATCATGGGATTCAACGCACAGGCATGCGGCTTCTCGTCGCCGCGGGAAATGGTCGAGCACATGGCGCAGGGCGCACCGCATCAGCTGGGCGCCTTCGTCCAGCTGGTCGAGGGCTGGGGCCTGGGGTCGGCTTTGCGCGCGCATGACTGGCGCGCCTTTGCCGCCCGCTACAACGGCTCGGGGCAGGTTGACGAATACGCGCGTCGCATGGAGGCGGCCTATCGTCGGCACTCCGGCGGGGCGCGCTCGGCTGTAGTGCTGCGCGTCGGCGATCGGGGCCCGGCCGTTGTCGAGCTGCAGCGCGCGCTGGGAATCGAGGACGATGGCGCATTCGGGCCGGATACGAACCAGGCAGTGATGCGCTTCCAAGAGCGCAGCGGCCTGCCCGCGGATGGAATCGTCGGCCACCGCACATGGGCCGCGCTTCGCGCGCTTGGGCAGGACGTGACGCCGACGGCGCAGGAAACGCCGGCAGACTCGCGCACTGATCTGGTGTCGCAGGCATCTGCCGGCGCCGCGGCGGTCACAGGCATTGCCGGGGCAACCGGCCAGTTGCGAGACGTCATTCCGCCCGAGCTTTATCAGGCGCTGATTTACGGGGCGGTCGTGCTCGCCGCGGCTTGGGCGGCGTCGGTGGTGCTGCGTCGTATTCGGCGAAAGGTGCGCGCATGAAGATCGCCACCGCGCTTGTGGTGGCGGCGCTGGGCGCTGCCACTCTGGGCGGCGTCTGGCTGAATGGCCGGCACTACGGCGTGTTGGCATGCGAGGCGCGCCAAGAGGCAGCTCGGCAGCGTGTCGAGCGCGATCTTTTCCGCTCGGCCGATCAATTATCGGAGCGAGCCCGCGCCCTTGACGAAACGCTATCGCAGATGCGCAGCCGCGCCATGGAGGTGGAAGATGAAGCCCGCGCTGATTCCGATGTTTGTCGCCTGCCTGGCGCTGACAGCCTGCAACGGCTCGAGCGGCGGTGGTCTGCGCATTGAGCCGCTTCCGGCCGCTGCACAACAGCCTTGTCCGGTGCCACAGGATTTCCTTGGCGCGCGTGACTGGGAGATCATAGCTGGGCGGATCGGCGACGCGCTTATCGAGTGCGAGGGTCGCCGCGCGCTGGCAGCGAGGGCCTATGAAGGTGTGCGCCGCGCGGCGGGCGGGCGCTAGACACCTCCATCGGTGCCTCCGGGTTAGGTGGACTGGTCGGAAGGCTCGGCCATCCACGCGCGCATTTCATCGGGTGTTCCCCAGTAGTCAGGGAATTGCGCATATTTCCGGTTCGCCCCGGCATTGCTGTTGATCTGCTCGCGCTCCCCATCGTTGTACTGGATGCAGATCGGCGTCTCTTTCGAGTCGTGCCACTGATCGCCTACTTTCACTCGCATGGTGCTTCCTTTCGGGGGTTAGGTGGACTTAGGCTGCAGCGCTCTGTTTCCGGAGTGCGTGCAGCAGGATGATTTTTGCGATCTCGCCAAGCGCTCTGACTTCTTCGGGCCCTTCACCTTCGGCAATTGGCAGCGGATCGGTGTAACCCCGCGAGCAGGTAGCGAATAGCGCGTGCGGGCCAACGATGACCTTGATCGGCTCGTCGCTATTGCCAGACCTTGACATAAAGTCTGCCGCCTCACTTTCGGAAGCGACCGGCGCCAGACCCTGCTCGCAATATAATTTGATGCTTCTGTTGATGAGCGCGAGCAATCTGATAGCCATCGCTGTCTCCTTGGGGGTTAGGTGGATTGCGCGGCTGAAAGCCGTTTTGCAAATCTGGTCGTGTCGACGGTGATCTCGATGGTCGCGTTAAATTTAATCGTTATTGCTGGATCTCCCTCGGCGCGGCGTTCGATCTGGTCGGTGATGCGTGCCGCGGCTTGCTTTATGTGAGGCAAGTGCTGCTTTATGCTGATGCCAGCTTCCGAGAAATCCGCCATGACCATCATCTCGGCCAAGTCTCGCAACGAGTACCGAGCATGACTCTT
>SKHG01000027.1 GCA_007117035.1 Candidatus Campbelliibacteriota bacterium | reverse complement strand
TCTTTGATATCGATATAGGCGATATTTTCCGTTGGTAGCGGGATACGATCCGGCAAAAAGGCAATGAGTCCGGCGCCGAAGTGGAATCCATCTTCGTCAATCATGGCAATCCAATCTTCTGCCGGTTCCTGCCCATCCTGGTCCCAGTAGAATTCTGCGCGGCCACGGGTTACTGCCAATCCATTCAGGCTCATGGCAAAATTATCTACCAGTTCCACCCGCAAATTGCTGTATATCTGCTCATTAAACCGAAGTTCGGCATTTGATGAACCGTTAAATGTGAGGCCGTTTTGATCGAGGGTAATGGCTGCATCAAGATTCATGCGAAGGGCGTTGCCGTCCGGCATATCTGAACCGGTTGCGGCGAATGCAA
This sequence comes from Candidatus Campbelliibacteriota bacterium, assembly GCA_007117035.1. GTDB lineage: Bacteria > Patescibacteriota > Minisyncoccia > Phycocordibacterales > CSBR16-193 > CSBR16-193. The sequence goes on along the minus strand of SKHG01000027.1, from coordinate 3,347 downwards.
ATCCAAATGGATTCGCTGTAAAATCAATCGCAACATCGGAAGCGATAGTGGCAAACCCGCCAATAATCTCAAATGTTGGAAGCTCAAATATCAGTTCTTCGTAGGATACCTCAACGTTAACAGGATCGTGATTGAGGGTACCCTGTCCGGTCAGTTTTAATCCTTCTGCGCTGAGTTCGGCCATGTTCACACCAAGCGAAAAGAGCGGATTTTCCATCTCGAACAGCGGCATATTCAGCTCAAACGGCTGGTTGATGGAAACCGAACCATCACTGATTTGGCCAGTGATGGCGTCAAGAGTCAGCTCACCCGAAACGATCAGCGGCTGCTCTCCCTGAGGAACCGGAAGCGAAATCTGAACACCTCCATCCAGCTCGGCTTTCTGCTCGTCCTCATCGAGATAAAGGTTTAGATTGGCGGTGGTCATCAACAGGGTTACCGGCCCCATCTCAAGGGTGCCGCACGGCTGCATATCGGTGATTGAGCCTTCAAAAGCACGCCCTTCGATGATATTTAGTGAGAACTCCGCTTCGGAGCAGAGGTTTGGATCACTGACTGTAAAGGCGGGCAGATCTCCCAGGCGGCCATTGATGCTGAAATCTACCGCCTGCCTGAAACCTCCCTCTATTTCGAGCTTGCTTAATGCTCCGGCTATTTCATCAATCAGCAGTTTTGGTGAATTGATACCCGGGGTGGGATCAACCGGGATTTCTACAGGACTCAAAAATCCAACCGGTTCCACACTGCCTGTCAGATACCCATCATCAAACCCGACATTGGTGAACAGAAAACCATCGGGCAAACTCTGCGAGATGCCCTCCAGTTCGGGGAGATCAATAGAAAAATCCATCGATACAGATTGCCCGATTGCCGGGGTTTCTGTCCATATCCAGGTGATTTCGGGCGTTCGTAAAGCCCGCGGTTTCAGCTCAAATCCGGCCAGTTCAATTTCAGGCAGGTTCAGGCCCGGGATGCTGCTTTCATTGATATCCTGCGGGGATATGCGTATTCCATCATTCCTGATTTCGATTTCGCGAAGTGGAAAGTCCAGCTCACTGCCATCAGCCAGGTCGATGTGGAGAATCATATCAAACAGAATCGCAAATTCAAATCCCGTACCTGTTTCGTAGCTGAAATTTTCGATGGATAAAATCTCCTCAAGCCCGAACCTGAAACGATCACCAATAGGTATTTTAGGCAATTCTGCAAAAGCATAGGCATCAAAATATTCGATGGCCGTATAGCCGCCCGATTGAGTTCGAATGGTCAGATCGGCTCCGGCCTGATGTCCCTGCTCGGTTTTGATTTGCAGACTTCCGTCAACATGAATATCGTAGCTGGGTGACCCGGGGTTCAGCATCATATCGAACGTACCGCGTACACCGGTAACCCCAACGGAAACTTCTTCTCCCGGCGTTAATGCCAGTTCTGCGTTCATACCGGAGACATCAAAATCGGCCCGGACATACCCATCCCCCTGAAGGTAGAATGCCACTTCGGCCTCATCGGCCAGTTGCTGGTCAAAAAGTATCAGGTCGCCCAAAAAGTAGAGCGCTGTTCTCTCTGCATCGTTCACCAACCGCCTTCCGTACTCAATCGCTTTCGGAACCAGCGGGATATTAAGATGGCTGAGATCGAACTGCGGGTCATCTTCGGGAACTGTCGCACTCACTGAACCTGAAACCACTTCAGGATTGAACGGATCGGGGGTGATCGTCAGATTGTTTAAAGTAATATCAGCCAGAACCGGCGGATTTGCAGGATTGAGATAGGGAACAACCAGGGTGAGTGGCTGTTCTGGCAGTGAAGTAATTACAAAATTACCATCCTCGTTTTCTGTGACATACACCATCAATTCATCATCATCATTACGGAGCTGTATGTAGGCAATATCCTCTGTGGGCAGCGGCAGGCGTTCGGGGATCGGTATATCGGCAAAAAAGGCCCAGACGGGGTGGAAACCGGACGGATCGGCAAAGGCAAATTGATTCCCTTCGTAGAAGAAATTGGCCTGCCCGCTGGCCACACCAAACGGGTAGACCGACATCCTGAAATTCTCGGTGTATTCAACCGTAACGGCAGAATCGTAATCCACACCATTAAACGAAACCTGTGCGTCAGCAATACCTGCCGAGCCGATAAGCCGAAGGCCCTGGCTATCGATGATAATGTTTCCGGCAAGTTCCATCAGAATACCGGTATCCAGCGAAAGCTCAGAGCCAACCGGAACAGCGCTGAAATCAAACCCGGAGAGATCGTCTGCGATACCGGCTTCAAAAGCAAATGCATCATCAAAAATAATACTGCCATCTTCGATTGAAAGGGTTTCAAGATCAAACAGAAAATCTTCGAATGTAACGCCCATATTCGATCCGGGCAGGATAAGCTCATGTCTGCCGACCACATTTAATCCGTTGCCTGTAATCTCAGCAGACTCAATCCGGAAGCTTAGCACCGGGTTATCGGCTGATGGTATGTGCCAGTCGAAAGGATCATTTATAAAGAAAGAGGCGTTTTTTATGGAGCCGTTCATCAGGTTGATATCCACAACCCCTTCAACTTCCAGGCCGTCGGGCAGGGTGAGTGTGGCTTCGGTATTCATGATGGCCTGCTGGCCTTCATCTTCATCTACGCTAAAAACAATATTCGATTGGGTGACTTCTGCCTGGAACGGACCCACATCGAGCGGGCAGCCGGGTATCACATTCTCCAGGGTACCTTCCAGGCCGTCGGAGATCACAAACTGGTCGTCTTCAAAAGCGATGGGTTCAAGTCCGTCGCAGGTAAAGGGCTGGCCAACCGTAACCGCACCGGCGAGATTCAGCCTGCCAAAGGGTTCAATTTCATCAAATTCAGGGTAGTTTACACCGGCGGTACCTGAGATAGCATCAATCTGAATGGTGATGCCTTCACCAATTGCCCATTCGCACCCGTCAAAGTTACCTAACGACAGATCTGCTGCAATCCTGCTTTGGCCAATCCGCCCGTTTGTGAGATCCAGCGTTGTACCCAGCAGACACATGGGTGCTCCAAACCCGTTTTGTACTACGGCACTTCCCTCAAATGCGATATCCCACGGGCCGGGGGCCAGCTCATCCCAATCAAAAAGAGGAAAAGTGAAGGCATTGAGGCTGAATGTACTCAGGCTGAGTTCAAAAAGCTGTGCATTGAAGACGGGAAGCGGACGAATGTACGAATCATCATGGAAGTCAACATCACTAAACTGGATTCCCTGCCGGTTTACGGTGATATCGGTCATGGTGAGGGATGTCCACGAATCAAACGCATCCACCTCGAGGATGGCGTCGAGCCCCAGTTCAAAATTCCACTCGTCGGTATCCGAATTG
>SKHG01000068.1 GCA_007117035.1 Candidatus Campbelliibacteriota bacterium | reverse complement strand
CGCACGAAGGTATCGGCGACGACCGGCCGGCGCTACGTGAGCGTGCCCTTCCGGCACTACACGCCCGGGCACGGCACGTTCGGCCGCGTGATGGGCGCAGAGGGCGCTACGTCGAAGCTCGGCCGGAGCATCTACAGCGCCGCGCGCAAGCTCCTGCCCTACTCTCCGGGGCTCCTGGGGCAGTTGTTCGAGGCGCACCCGGACGTAGAGCGGAGCGTCTTGCGCTCTATGGTTCGGCTGGACCCCGGCACGGGCGGCGCTGAGAAGCTACGAGAGCACCACACGACCGACGTTTACGCCGGCATGGTGCGACAGGTGCAGCAGGACGGCGGCCGCAAGTCGAGCCACTACACGACCTGGAGGACGATCTCCGACCGCAACCCGGACAAGCCGGCGCCCCCTGAGTCGTGGCGTCACCCCGGGCTGGAAAAGCGCGACTTCGCGAGCCGAGTGGCAAGCTATGTCGAATCACAGTGGGCGGCCGTTGTCGGCGGCGCCGCAGGCGGAGAGGGGGCCGGATGAGCGTTGGCATGGACGCCGTCGCGTGGGCCATCCTCCGCGCGACAGACGACGTGTTGAAGGCGACCGGGGCGGACAGTGACGCCCGCTGGGGTGGCCTGTTTCGTGGCGAAGACGCAGCGACGATAGCGAGCGCGCAGGCTACCTACCGCCGCAAGCCACCGACGATCAAGCGAGGCTACGCGCGGACCAACGAGCGGTGGCCCGTTGTGTCTATCGTCCTGGCTGGGGAAGACCAGGACCAGTCGATCCTCGGGATGGATTCGCATGATGAAGTGACCGGCGCAGGCACGGTGCGCAACGTCAAGGCGATGTTTCTCGCCGAAGCGGTGACGATCTTCGTCCACGCGGAAGGCCCGGAGATCGCGGCGCTGCTCCACCTCGTGGCGCGCCAGGTGCTACTCGGGGCTATGCAGGCGTTCGCGGACGCAGGCTTCGATTCTCTTTCGTACTCGGGCGGCCGTGACCTTTCGCCGGCCGAAAGCTACCTGCCCGAAAACGTGTGGACGCGCGTCCAGACGTGGCGGGCGCTCGAGCACACAGAGACGCATGTTGCGAGTAGCGAAACGCTCAAGACCATTGTGTGGCTCGCGAGAGACGATATGGACCGCGGCGACGGCGTCATGGGCGGCGTCGTGGCGACAACGGCCGAAAACCTGTAAGGAGGGTTGATCATGGCGGGTGGAATCTTGTTTCAGGGGCGGAAGATCCTTTCCCCCGGCACTTACGGGCGCATGGACAAGTCGGCGCTCGGCGGTTCGAGCCCGTCTTCGCGTGGGCTCTTGGGCGTTCTGTGCGAACTGAGCCGCGGCGGCGAGCCCGGTGTTCCGCAGACCTTCTCGGTGAGCTCGGCGCTTTCGGCCATCCTGTCCGAGCGTGACGCCTCGTTGCTCACCCGGCTCATCTTCTCGCCGTCGAACAGCGAGCGGATTCCCAACGGGGCCAACGAGGTGACGCTCGTTCGGGTCAACCCCGCCACGCGGGCGAACCTGACCGTGAACGACTCGGTAGGCGATGCGGCGGTGTCGCTGCTCGCTCCGGATTGGGGCGCGTTCGGCAACCAGATCCAGGTTCAGATCGAGGCCGGCACGACCGTGGGGCTCAAGCTATCGGCAACGGTGGACGGCGAGACGAACACCGCGGACAACATCGGCGATCTGGACGCATTCACGGCGCGCTACACGAGCGACGGCATCCATACCGTGGACGCGATGATCGCTTCCGTGGACCCCAACGCGGCCGGCGCGGCGTCTGGGTTCGAGATGGCCTATGAGTTCGAGGTAACGGGCGGCGCGGTGGGCTTCGACCCGTCCGGCTGGATGGCGTTCGACAGCGCGATCATGTTCGGCTTCGCGGCCCCGGGCGGCGCGCACACGATCACCGTCACGGGCGTCAACCGCGCGACGGGCGAGACCGTGACGGACACGCTCAGCGCGGGCACCGCGGATACCTCGGTCACGACCTCCGTTGCGTTCTCGGCGGTGACGGACATCGACGTAAGCGACATGCCCGCAGCGGCGATCACGGTTACGGGGTGGGCGTTCGACCTCGACGCGGCTACCTACGACACCGTGCAGAAGATCGTGGACCACGTCCAGCAGAAGAGCGGGGCGGGGTTCACGGCGGTCAAACTGGCGCCGGCCAACCTCCGCCTTGCGGATATGGATGAGGCGACGGCAGAGGATGTGCTGGACACGACGCACACCTTCACAGCGGACCTCTATGACTTCGTCTCGCAGGCCACGGGTCTCGGGATCACGGTCACGCGCGCGACGGGCGGCAAGGCGCTGCCGATCATCACCGGGCTGACCAACCTTGCGGGCGGCGCGACGAACACGGCGAGCGCTTCCGATTGGGCCAACGCCCTGGAGGCGACGGAAGACGTTGACCTGACCCACGTATGGGTAGGCTCCACGGCCGCGGCGGTACACTCGCAGCTCTCCACGCACGTCACGCGGATGAACGGCGTTGGGCGCAACGAGCGCACCGGATGGATCGGCGTTCCGGCCGGAGCCGGCTTCGACGTGGCGACTACGGGCCTCGTTGCCCGGGCGGCGGCGCTCAACAACCGCAACATCGCGGCGCACTGCCAGCAGATCAGCATGTTTGACGAGACGGGCACCCTGACGACCCTGGACCCGTCCTACACGGCCCTCTTGGCGGCCGCGTGCGACTGCGGGGCCATCCCGGAGGCTTCGATCACGTGGTCCTCGGTGGCCGTCGAGGGGTTCTTCGATGACCCCGACCACCCCACGTCGCCGTGGACGGTCAAGACGCACAAGGACCGCCTCTTCCGCTACGGCTACAATATTCTCGAAAAGCACCAGGGAACGGTACGTTGGGCGCGTGATGTCACCACGCACCTGAGCGACGAGAACCCCATCGACACGAGCATCTACGCGAACAAAAGCGCGAACATGAGCATCAAGAACGCGCGGCGTGTCATGGACAAGGTGATCGGCCTCGGCAACGTCGCGGTCTCTGCCTCGCTCATCGAGGAGGAGCTGAAGACGGAGTTGGAGCGGCAGGTCACGGACGGCGAAATCCGCGCCTTCGACGCTCAGAGCATCAACGTCCAGGATCTCGGAAACGCCTTCTCGGCTTCGTACAACGTGGCCGTAGGCGAGCCGATCTATTGGGTACTCCTGAACGCGCGCGCGGTGCGCATCGCAACCTGAACCATGCGATAGCCGGCGCCCTGCGATGACGGGGCGCCGGGAGAGAGGTAGGAAATGAGCAACACGACTGACCAGAAACGGTTTATAACCGCGGCGCGGGCGAAGGTCATGCTCGGGACAATTCACATCGGCAACGCGCGCGACATCAGCGTGTCGTTCACGATCCGCAACCAGCCGACCAAGGTTCTTGGGAGCGTTCTCCCGACCGCGTTGGTCCCGGTGGACACAGATTGCTCCGCGCGCGTCGGGCTCTTCCACGTCAAGGAGGATCAGACGGTGGGGAACATCCACCAGACGACGCACGACGGGATCATTCTCACGGAGCCGGTTGACCTGCACTGCATGGACAACGTGGACGGCAACAAGGTGGTCTTCACCGTCAAGGGGTGCATGCCGAGCGCGAAGAACTACGAGATCTCGTCTGGCAGCATCGCCATGCGCAACATTACGTTCGACGCGATCTTGGCGCGCGAGCCGAACCAATAGACGGCGGCGCGGCCGGTGGGTAGCAACAAGGAGGAGGCGAATTGAAACCAATCCGTAAGGGCAACAGGCCCGCACCGAAT
>SKHG01000058.1 GCA_007117035.1 Candidatus Campbelliibacteriota bacterium | reverse complement strand
TATTTCATCCGCGCCAACTCGATATAGTCCCGTGTCCGTATCGTCCGAAAATCTAAGGGACGGGGCGGCCGCGGTACCGTCTGGCAACAATACGTTGCCGTCAGCATCAACAAACGCCCGCATCTCGTCTATGTCATGCGCGTGTAGATTCAGGCTGACAACGCTCCCGGCTGCCCATGCCGCCGCGTCTGTGTCACGCTGTGCGCGTACCATCGTTGTCACGTTCGCGCCTGTCACCGCCGTAACCTTTACGATCTCGCATGATAGCGGGTTCACTGGGTTGCTTATCGTAAGGTATATCGGGTTGTCTGCGTCAATTCCCGCCGGGTATGATTCGCTGCCAGACAGTAGCGTCACATCCATTGATGTTGCGACGGCTGTGATCGCCGTGTCCAGGGTGCCCTTGATATTATTTGCCAGCTGATTCCATGCCACGATTATGCTCCTACGCTTTGCGGCGTTGGATTTTCGCAGATAAAAATAATCTCGAATCTACAGGCACGCATACCGCCGTAATATCTGCCTGATTGTATTCCGCTAATTCTTTTGCCTATCCAGTAATCGGCCTCGCCGTCAATGTGTATCTGATATTTCGTCGTTGCCACAAGCGCGGCGCCGACGCTGTCAATCTTGCTTCGCATGTCTGCATTTGTTGTGCCCTCAACCACGCAATACAAGGTCAATTCCGCCGGTCGCGGGTTGTTGGTGTAACTGTAGCCGCCTACCTTGCCCGGCACGTCTACCGTCTCCGTATACGGCTCACCCAAAAGCGGCAAATCAAAATCAACAACGCACAAGCCGTAACTGGACATCTCGACGCGGCTGCCGCCGCCTTCGGCCTCAACAGCAAAACTAAAGCCTGTCTGATAACTCATATCCGCTCTCCTGCTGGCGACCGCCCGATACCCGTCATGCGCTGCCGCATAAGTTCGCCCATACGCGCCACAACCTTATGGATGTCCATGTCGCTTGCCACGGTCACGCCGCCCATGTTGATGGTCATGTCGCCGCCCCCGCCCATAGCGCCCGCCGTCTGGGTGTGGGTCAGTATCCGCCCGTCCACGCGCGGCACGAACATCTCGCGCCCGCGCTCGCCCACAAGCGTTGGCTGCCCAGCCTTGACAGGGCCGCCGGACGCATTCGCCGTCGGGGGTGCGCCTCCACCAGCCCCTACTCCAGCAGATATGCCAATCAGACCAGCCGCAGCCTGGATGGCAGACCCTATCGCGTCAATGATGTTCGTGACAACGCCGGATATTGCGTCCCATGCGCCTGTAATTATGCCCGTTATCTCGCTCCATACATCGGCCACAAAGTTGCGCAGCCCGTCGAACGCGGCAACCGCCCCGTCCCACAGGTAGCCAAAGCCAGCAACGACGCCCTCAACCGCCGTCATCGTTACGCTTACGACCGCGTCCCACACAGCGCTCACAGCCGCCGCCCCAGCCTGAAACGCCGCTGTCACAGCGCCCCACCATGCAGACGTTATTGAAGTTATCACGTCCGCAGCCCCGCCCCATACGGCCTTCATTCCTTCCCACCATGCAGATACCACAGCGCTCACTACTGAAATGCCGGCGCTCCATGTCGCTGTAAGCATCTCCCACCATGCGGTAACGATTGCCACGACAGCGTCGGAATAAAACTCAAACGCATATTTTATTTCGTCCCAGAAGGCGTATATCAGCGCGGCGGTGGCGACCACGGCAAGTATGGCCGCTATCACCGGCCCTGACAGTATGGCCGCAGCCACGCCGAATACGATGCCAACCGCCTTAACCACCGCGACTATAGGGGCGACAACCTTAACGATAAGCCCGAACGCAAGAAGTAGCGCCCCGACACCGCCGACAACTTTCGTGAGCACAGAGGCAAGCGCCTCATTTTCTTTCGCCCAGTCATTCACTGCGATAACAGCGCTTATCATTCCCTCGATCATTGGGATTAGCGTCTCGGCGACAAACTCGCCAATCGTAATCATTACCCCCTGAAAGGCGTGCTTGAGCTCGTTCATGGTGTCGGTAAACTCTGCCGCCCGCGCCGCCGATTCGTCTGTATGCAGCCCAAGTTCCTCGGCGCGCGCGCCAAGCGCGTGAAACGCTTCTTCGCCGCCCTTGATCATCGGCAACAACTGTGTCCCTACCCGACTCCCGAACAACTGCATCGCCATCGCCGCCTGGTCTGTGTGGTCTTCCATTTCGCCAATCGCGAACGCGACGGTCTGGAATTGCTCTTCCGGCGCCATTGCGCGAAGTTCATCGTAATCAATGCCCAGCCGCTCAAGCGCCTCGGCGTTTCGCCCTGTCCCGTCCGCAGCGTCGTCCAGCGCGGTAATCAGCCCGCGTTGCCCGCGCTCGAAGTCGCCCAGGGACGCGCCGTTCTGCTCAAGGATAAACTTCATCTTGTCCAGTTCGGTCACGCCTACGCCGGTGCGCTGACTCATCTTGTCCAGTTCGTCGCCCGACGCGGCCCAGCCAAGCGCCATCGCTCCCAGTGCGCCGGTGATAGCGCCGCCCGCAACAACAGACGCCGTGCCTATCGTGCCTATTGCCGCGCCGTAGTCCGCGCTTTTTCCCTCTGCCATTTGGACGGATTCTGTAAGCGCCTGGTCAAGCGCAGCCGTATCACCGCCGATACTGTATACGATGTCGCCAGCGTCTACTGCCATGTTATATTCCTAGATATTCGCTCAGTTTCAGCCCGCGCCGCTTTTGTCTGCCTTCGCCCTCCGCCATTACGGCGATAAGGCGCACCCAGTCCGCCATCGCCCACCGCTCTTCGAAGTGGTCATAAGGGATATGGTACAGCTGCATCACGGCGTGTGCCTCTCGAAATTTGTCTAGCCCGTCCGGGTTTTCGGCCTCGCTCTCATAGCGCTCGGCGTACCACCAAAAGGGCGATTGATTAAGCCCGCAATCAGGTTGAAGGCAACAAACAGCTCGCCCAGGTCAAAGTTCGCATCAAGGTATGCGCGCTGCCTGTCGGTAAAGCGTAAAGCAAAACAAACAGCCTCGAACACTTCGTCAATGGCGACCTCCATGCCAGCAAGCGTCGCCAGTTTGTCGGCATTCGCCATTCCTTCAAACGCTGTCACTGCCGCCTCGTCGGGGTTGTCCGCCTGCGCAACGCGCAACGACGTCTCCACAGAAACAACGCCTGCGAGTGTGGACGCCATTTTCGATTGGGCAAGCGACGTAATACCGTGCAACTTGATATGTTCCCGTTTGCCTTGCGGGGCATGAAATTCATACTCATGCCCGCAAAGCGTAACGGTTACTGGCTCGTGATCCGGGCGCTTGATTTTCAGCACCTGCGGCTCAATTGGTTTACGTTTTTTTTCTGTCATTGTTGATTATCCTCTGTGCTGTTACGGTTTAGGATTCCTGATACTCAAGGAACAGGTACGTTACCTTGCGCGTTGTCCCGCCTGTCCCGATAGTCTTCGTGAACACGTCCACAACCACCTCCTGTGTTGCGGCTTTTTTTACGCCTGTTACAGGCGGCAGCGCCTTGATTTCCACGGACGGGAACCACATGATCCCGACGCCGTGAATCTCGATGGCCATTGCCTTGCGGGTGTAGGTCTGTGTTTCCGCCCACACCCCGCTGTCAGCCGACGCCGCGCCAGTTGTGGCGTTGATCTCAACAGTGTTTGTGGCGTACTGCAGCAGCTTCGCGCCAACTTCCCGGGAAGTGAAGTTGACGCGCCGAACGCCGACCTTGTCACGGATTATCGCAATAAGCCCCGGCGCGGTGGGCGGGTTTATTTCGATTCCGTCTTCCTCGATCACCTCGATGGTGATGTCGTCATCGG
>SKHG01000019.1 GCA_007117035.1 Candidatus Campbelliibacteriota bacterium | reverse complement strand
TATATTACTGGAAAGACATTCTTTTTTTGGATTGTAGTTGAGGTTATGTTAGCAGGGTGGGTGATTTTAGCTATTATAGACAGTCGTTACAGACCTCGTATGAATTTAGTGTTTGGTGCTTTTGTTTTGTTTATGTTGGTTATGGCACTAGCAAATCTTATGGGGGTTGATCCAGCCAATAGTTTGGGTTCGAACTTTGAGAGAATGGAGGGGTATCTAAATCTACTCCACCTATTTGCTTTCTTTGTTATCTCGATCTCTGTTATACGCGATAGAAAGACTTGGTTCTATCTTTTGGAAGCCTCAGTTGCAACCTCTGTCGTTGTCTGTGGGTTTGCTTTTTGGGAGTATTTTATAGACAATCCTGGTCGAGTTAGTGCGCCGTTAGGAAATCCAATTTATCTAGCTGGTTATTTACTGTTCAATCTGTTTTTGGCCATGATGTTTTTTCTCCAACGTCTTCAGCGGAAATCAAAAATAGCAATTGTTTACGGAGTAATAATTTTACTTCAGGGTGTGGTTATAATTTTGACTGAGACTCGCGGAACAATGTTAGGAATTTTGATTGGTGGTTTTGTTGTAGCATTAGGAATTGCGATATTTGAAAAACAAAACAATATTCTTAGATGGATGGCCATAGTAGCAGTAACCTTATCATTTGTAGCAGGAAGTTTTTTGGGTTTTGTAGTTTATATAAACAATAGTCCTGAGATGTTGAATAGTTCTTCCGTAGTATCTTTTAACGAGCGGGTTTCTGCATGGCCAGTAGTTGATCGTTTCAGTCAGATCTCACTTGTTGATGGTGGCGAAGGTGCTCGAATTACTCTTTGGCAGATCGCTCTTGATGGTGTGAAAGAAAGACCTGTTTTGGGTTGGGGACAGGAGAACTTCCGTTATATTTTTGATGAAAAATATAATCCCGTACTTTTTGATCGTGAATTTTGGTTTGACCGAGTTCACAACATGCCTCTAGAGTGGTTAGTTGCTGGTGGTATTTTAGGTCTTTTGTCTTACCTAGCTTTGTTATTTTTTATTGTCTTTTCCTTCTGGAAAACTTCGGAATTGATCCTGTCTCGGTATGACAAAATTGTACTCTCATCTTTAATTTTAGCTTATTTGGTCCACAGTATATTTGTCTTTGATGTTTTGGTGAGTTATATCTTGTTTGTTACTTTAGCAGGTTTTTCCTCGGTGATGCTTCTTTTGTCTAAAGATTCTAGGCATCATTCTGTTCGGGTTATAAAAGATCCTAAAGTCCTAGCTGTTTTGGGATTCATTATTTTAACTTTGCTGTCTTTCACGATTTATTTTGTAAACATTAAACCAATGAACGCCGGCACAGCTATTTTGAAAGGAGGATTGGCTTTTAACTGCGCTCAATCCTTGATGTACGAACTACCATGGGGTGAGGAGACTGAACAGTCTGTAAGAGCATCGCAAGGGAGTGTTTGTAGGCAGTTTTTACCTGACGACCTTCGGTCTTTTAGGACAGTTAAAGGAGCTGTGTACAGTCCACAAGAGATTGCTAGACACAGTCTAGTTCAATCAATTGAAAACTTCGAGTTGGCTGTAGAAAACGGTAATCTTATTGGTCGAAGTGAAGCACAAGAAAGATTCTCTCAGACTGCTCGACAGGTTATAAAAAATACTGATTTTGATATAGAAACTCGACAGTTATTTTATGAAAGAGCTAGAAAATCTTTTGTAAATTATTTAGAAGAAATTGAACCTGAATTGGCTCGCCCATATCTTTTCTTTGGTCTGTTGGATCATGACGCTGGAAATTATGAAAGTGCAGTCGATCTTATAAATCATGCTTTAAAGTACTCTCCAAAGAAGCAACAAATTATTATTCAATTAGCTAGTTCCCACATTGAACTTGGGGAGTTTGAGGAGGCGTTAGAGTTGAGTCGAAAGGCTCATTTATTAGACCAATCTTTTTCTGAACCAATAATTCGTTATGCTCTAACAGCTCGTTATTTGGGAGATGAAAGTAAGGTTGAGGAGATACTTTTAGCACTTAATCGAAAAGAATATATTTTTCGAGAAGATCTTGTGAGGCCATGGGCAGAGAGAGGTGATTTTCAGAAGATGATAGATGTTCGAGAAGAGCGAATTGAAATATTACAAAATAATTTCTCTGAAATATTGAAAGATGATGCTAGTGAAAACGAGATAAATTCGATTTTAGAAAATATTTTGCGAGAGTATAGTTTAATTTCACAAACCTACGCTTTAATGGGTCGCATTAATGAAGTGGAGGTAGTGTTAGATAAAATGATTGAAGATTTTCCTGGACTTGAGCCGTATGCCGAGGATATTCTTGAGAGGTCCAGACAGATATCTAACAGAAACCTCTAATCATTCCTGTCTTTAAATTTTAGTTTAACCTGATCTAGAGTTAATGCTTCGGAGATAGAAGTCTCTCCGATTTTGGTTCTCCTGAGTGAGCAGACGGTGGCGGGTAATCCTAGTTGTTCACCAACGTACTCTGCTATAGAACGGACATACACTCCACTGGCTACTTGTAGGTGAAGTGTAGCTACAGCGCTTTCTTTTTCTTTCTTTGTTTCTAGTAGTTTGGCTTGGTAGATCTTCATCTTTCTGGTTGGGGGTTTCACCTGCAGTCCAGCTCGTGCTTTTTTGTATAGCGGAGTGCCTTTTTGTTTGACTGCAGAGTATTTTGGAACCATCAGCTCCAGTTCACCTGGCAGATTTTCTATAGTTTTTTTCAGTTTATCAAGATCGACATCAACCGGTCTTTCTTCTATTATATTCCCGTCGGTGTCACCAGTTTCAGTTTTTTTACCAAAAAGAATACCAACCTCGTATTCTTTGTCTTGTTTTATCCAAGCTCCCATCTTTTTTGTACCTTTGTTGATACCCAAAACCAATAGACCACTGGCTAGGGGATCGAGAGTACCAGCGTGTCCTATCTTTCTTGTTTCGAGGACTGGTCGTAATTGTCTGATAACATCAAACGATGTAATACCAGATGGCTTGTTTATGTATAAAATTTCGGGAATATCTATTTTTGTCATTATGTTTAATTTGTTTCTTTCCTTTAGTATAACTTATCGTATCTTTTTAGGTATAATCTCGTTTATTTTTTAACAAAAAAACCTGCAGCAAGACTATCTCAAAAGAGTGTCTCACTGCAGGCCGAGGAGCTTTACATCCTCTTTTGTACGAGGTAAAAACAGGGGGAGAAGTGAGAACCCCCTAAAACCCTCGCCAACGCGAACCGTAGCGACCCTTAATTATATACATTCTGAGAATAAGTCAAGTCTTTTTTGACAGATTGTAAAATTCAAGGTAAGGTTTTGGAATGAAAAAAATCTCACAAGCTAGAAATATATCTCTTTTGGTTATTTTTCTTGCCTTTCTTTTCGCTACTTTTTTCCCAGGTATAGTTAAGGCAGAAACAGATGTTTTGCCAAATCCTTGGTTTAGAATGGTCTCAACACAACCTTTAGTTGACCTTTTACAGAGTCAGTTTGGTCTACCCAAAAATGTGCTTGGAGTTCCTCTTGTTGATTCAAAAATATGCGGTAAGGTCTTAGTGGAATGGGATAGAGTTGAGCTAGCAAATGAGTATGAACTTTATCGTAATGGGCGATTAATTTATAAAGGTAGTGAACGATCCTTTTTGGATGAGAACTTAATATATTTAGCTCGGTACTCGTACTCTGTTCGAGCCTTGAATAAGGAAGGTTCTGGTGAAATATCCAAGCCTTCAAATTTGATAGCTGATATTCTTTGTCCACCAGAGCCACCGAAGCATGTTTCTGTCAGAGATTCTAATAAGTGTGGTGGACACATTGAGCTTCGCTGGGCAGATGTATACGGTGCCACTCATTACAAAGTGGAGAGGAGTGCTATGGCCAGTGCAGGAGGTTCTTTGATTCCACACTTAACCGGTAAAAACCGACTACAGTGGCGTCCTGGCTTGTTTAATCGCTTTAGTGGTAAGTCTGTCAGGTTTCAGGGATCGAACACAGCTATTATTGATTCAGGATCTCCAGACTCTGATTATACATATAGAATATACTCTTGGAACAATGGTGGTTGGAGTCAGGATGCTGTAGAGGTTTCTGGGCGAACTTCGGCTGAGTGTTTACCGGAAGCGCCATCTGCTCCAAGAAGTCGGTAATTTATATTATAAAAGTTATCCACACCTAAACCTTCTTTCTGAAGGTTTTTTAAATATAATAAAAATATAAATATTGATTATGACTTTCAAAGGGTCATCTTTAATTGTTGTGATTATTCTATCTGTTAGTTTGTTTTTACCTACGGCTGTGTTTGCGATTGACTGCGCTCAGTTGAGTAGTGTTGATATAAATCATGCCCCTCGGACTGAGCTTGAATGTCTTGTTGGAATTGGACCGACATACTCTGAGAGAATAATCGCGAGTAGACCTTTTTCGGTTCTTGACGACCTTATTAAGGTTAGTGGAATTGGTCCAGTAACACTTCAAAATATTAAACAGCAAGGTCTTGCTGTTATCGGTTCTTCCGAGGTAGTAGATGATCCACCTAAAGAAGAAAATGATGAAAATGGTACAGATGACGAAGTAAAAGGAAAGGAAGAGGAAGAAGACAAAGACACTCCTCCATCAACACACAGTTCTCCGGTTGAGATTGTTGAGAAAAAACCGATGCATTCTATCTCGGTCTATGCTGGCAGAGAAAGGCTCGGATCGGTAGGTAACTCGATTCGCTTTCTGGCTCAAACAGAAGGTGAAAATCTTAGGGGATTAAATTTTAATTGGGCTATGGGTGACGGAGGCTCTCTTAATGGTAAAGAGATATCTTACAGTTATGAATTTCCCGGAGAGTACAATGTGGTTTTGACTGTAAAGGCACAAGGTGGGGAGGAGGCAGTTTCTCGGACAACTGTGCGAGTGATTGAACCTAAACTTTCACTTGAGTTGGTTGATGAGGAATCTGTTTCGATTCGAAATAAATCGAGGGGTGAGATAAATCTTCATGGTTGGTCTATATCGGTTTTGGGTCAGAGTTTTGATTTTCCACAAGACACTATTATTTCTCAAGACGCAGTTGTTAGATTTCCGGCTCGGGTAACAGGGCTCTTAATAAGCGGAGATGCTGAAGTAAAACTTCTCGGTCCAGTCGACAAATACTCTGATGTTTATTTTAGAAAAAATTCTTTTGTTTCCGTTCAGGAAAGAGAACAACTACAGAAGAAACTTTCTGAAGCCCAAGAATCTTTGTTGGTCTTACAGAGTCGTGTAGTGCAGGAAACGAGAAGTCCTTTTGTAGAGAGTGTAGAAATTTCTCCAACAGAAAGAGTCGTTGCTGTCGTTAAAGAAACGCCAGTTATAGAAAAAGAAGAGAGTTTTGAGCGCCTGAATGATTTGTCTCAGATTTCTGGTTTTACAACAATCTATGAGATAAAACCCGATCCAAGATCAGCTTTCAGTGCTGGTTTTGTTATCGATCTTGTTCGTGGTCTGTTTAGCAGATAAGTTGTTTTGAATAAAAGGAACAGTATGTAATTTTTTTGACATATTTTTATCTTTACTGTATATTTTCTTTCATAAGGCCAAAGACAAGAGGAGAGTGAAAGCTCTTAAAAACCATCCTCTCGAGGTGAGAAAACTATCTTACTTACAAGTGTCTGAAGTTGCCTTTGTAAAGGTCGATTTATAAAAAGGACCAAAGCCCAAGATCTGTTGATCTTGTGTCTTGGTCCCTAATCATTAATTTATGCCATTAACAAAAGACAAGAAGAAAGAAGTCGTTAAGAGAGTACAAGCTGTTGCTGATTCATCTCAGTCAGTGGTCTTTGTAAACTTTCATGGCTTAAGCGTGATTGACGCTAATGAACTTCGATCCGGTTTGCGACAAAATGATGTTGGTTATTTCGTTGCTAAAAAAACTTTGATCAAAAGAGCGTTGGCTGATAAAAAGATTGAAGGTGAGCAACCTTCTTTAGATGGAGAGGTAGCGTTAGCTTATGCTGACGATTTGACTGCTCCGGCTCGAGAGGTTTACAACTTCCAAAAGACTCATCCGGACAACGTCTCCATTATCGGTGGAGTTTTTGACGGACGATATATGAACAAAGAAGAAATGGAAGAAGTTGCTGCGATCCCACCTTATCCAGTATTGGTTGGTAAGTTTGTTAACATTATTAACTCACCAATTCAGAGGTTTGTAATTGCACTTGATAAAATTGCAGAAACAAAATCAGCTTAAGGAGATATTAAAAGAATTTAATCATTAAATAAATTATTATGACTGAAGAAGATAAAAAGAACGACACCTCTTCCGAGGAAGAGACTAAAGTAGAAGAAACAAAAACAGACGCAGTTGAAGAAACTAAAGAAGAAGAGAAGCCTGAACCTGTCGCTGTAGCTCAAGATGAAGAGGTTGAGGTTCCAGAAAAATTTAAAGCTATCGTGGAGAGTATTGAAAAAATGTCAGTACTTGATCTTAACGAGTTGGTTAAACTTTTTGAGAAAAAATTTGGTGTCTCAGCTGCTGCTGTTGCGGTTGCTGGTGGAAGTGGTGAAGCAGCCGAACAAGCTGATGAGAAAACTGAGTTTACTGTTGAGTTGAAATCAGCAGGTGACCAGAAGATCGGAGTTATCAAAGCAGTAAAGTCAGCTTTGGGTCTTGGTCTAAAGGAAGCTAAAGACTTGGTAGACGCAGCTCCAGAAGTTTTAAAAGAAGGAATGCCAAAAGAAGAAGCAGAAGCTTTGAAAGCGGCTGTAGAAGCAGTAGGGGGAACAATCGAGTTGAAATAACTCCATCTGTTTTGTCTAAACCACCCCGTCCTTTGAGAGTCAAAGGACGGGGTGGTTTTTTGTTATCTGTTTATTTGCGTTGTTTATTTAAGATTGAATCTAAGTTCGGTATCAGATATAATACTTACATATGGAAGACCTAGAAAAACTATTTGGCAGTGTAGCCAAAGTAAAGTTGATGAAGCTTTTTTTGCTGAATTCTCAGTCAATTTTTGAACTTGATGAAATTAAAAAACGATCTAATGTAACTGCTAAGTCTGTTCGTAAGGAGCTTTCGACTTTAGAAAAGATTGGTTTTGTAAAAATACATTCTGTTCAGAAAAAAAAGAAAGTAAATGGTAAGACTAAAAAAGAAAGTAAATCAGTTAAGGGTTGGTCGCTTAATCCTAATTTTAAATATCTAGAACCACTGAAGAATCTTTTGGTCTTTACAAACTCTTTTAAGAGTAAAGATGTTTTAAAGAAATTTAATAAAGCTGGAGCAATAAAACTTATTGTCATCTCTGGAGTGTTTATTCAAGAATGGGAAACTCGAATTGATATTATGATTGTCGGCGATAATCTTAAAATGAATAATCTGAATTCGGTTTTGCGAACTTTGGAATCTGAAGTTGGTAAAGAATTGAAGTACAGTATTTTTGAGACAGAGGATTTTAAATATAGATTAACAATGTGTGACAAGTTGGTTAGAGATATTTTGGATTTTCCACATCAGAAGATTTTGAACCGTCTCGATATATAGTGTAGTGATCTTAATAGCATAATTAAAATATTATGGAACAATGGATACAAAGTTTGAACTCCTCTTTTTATGAACTCTGGGCTGGAGTGGCTGAGTTCACTCCGCAGTTGGTGATTGCGATCATTATTGTTTTTGTCGGTTGGTTGATTGGATCAGTTCTGGGACGCATTGTCGCACATATTTTTAAAACTCTGGATGTCGACGAAGCACTTCGAAAAACTGGAGTCGAGGCTGTACTACAAAGAGGGGGGTTCTATCTCAACTCTAGTTACTTTCTTGGATCCTTGGTTAAGTGGTTTATTTTAATTGGTTTCTTAATAACCGCTCTAAACTTTTTGGGTTTCACTGCCGTCAATGAATTTATTCTGGAAGATCTTTTAAGTTTCTTAATGCAGGTTATAATCGCGGCTGTGGTTTTGGTTATTGCGGCGGTCTTGGGTGATGCACTACAGAGATTTATTACAGGTTCAATGAAGGCGGCCAGACTTGCTTCGGCTGAGATGGCAGGGCAGATTATTAAATGGATTGTTTGGATCTTTGCTGTTTTGATTGCTCTTGACCATTTGAAGATAGTTCCAGAAGCTTTTATACACACTCTATTACAAGGTGTTGTGATTGCTTTCACCTTGGCGATTGGCCTGTCTTTTGGTCTTGGTGGTAGACGATTTGCCGAAGAATATATTGAAAAAATGCGAGGTCGGCTTTCCGAGAAAGACGTCAGTAAGAACGAAAGTAAAAACAAAAGATAGTTTTTGTTGACACTTTGGTTATCCTTGTATATACTGTTTTTTATTCATATGAAAGTGAAAAGATTAACAAATATGCGGAAGCGGTGAAGAACCACGATATTTCATCTTTGCTTCTGCTTGACCTCTCGGTCAAGCTTTTTGTTTCCTCGTTTTCTGAATTTTACAAAGAAAAAGTCAGAAAACGAGGGACCGAAATGATTGTTACGAAATGAACGAAAGGACTTTGACAAATCAGACCTGCCCCGCTACCTCACAAGATTTCACCGAGCTAGTGGAGGCAGATAAAGTAGAAAAGTAGAAAACTGTCGTTTGAATTTGATCTCATGCGACAGGGTAAAACATAAAAAATTGTTTTTAGATTTCCTAATGGGAATTTAAGGGCATATGGTGGATGCCTTGACTCTAAGAGGCGATGAAGGACGTAGCACGGCTGCGATAAGCTTCGGGGAGGTGCCTAGCAACCTTTGATCCGGAGATCTCCGAATGGGGAAACCTCTCTCTTTTCATACGTGAAAAGAGAGGTCCTGTAATTTATACAGGACGCAGACCCAGGGAACTGAAACATCTAAGTACCTGGAGGAAAAGAGAACAATAGTTATTTCCTTAGTAGCGGCGAGCGAAACGGAAAAAGCCCAAACCAAACTTTTTATTTATAAAGAGTTTGGGGTTGTAAGACAACAGCATGACGTAATGTCGGAAGAGTCAAAAAATGCACTGTTAGCGGAATCAACTGGAAAGTTGAACCCTAGAGGGTAACGGTCCCGTACGCGAAAACAGTGAATCTCTTCTGCTGTTGATCTTGAGTACCCCGAGACACGAAAATCTCGGGGGAAGCAGGGAGGACTAACTCCCAAGGCTAAATACTCTTAGAGATCGATAGTGAACCAGTACCGTGAGGGAAAGGTGAAAAGAACCCCGAAAGGGGAGTGAAATAGATCTGAAACCATATGTCTACAAGAAGTCGAAGAGGTTGCTTGCAACCTCGACGGCGTGCCTATTGAAGAATGAGCCAACGAGTTCATCATATTTTTTTGTCTAAGGAGTAGACCTCCGAAGGCGTAGGGAAACCGAGTCTTAATAGGGCGTTGTCGGTTCTGCCGACAGTAGAAGTGTGATGAGACCCGAAACCAAGTGAGCTTACCATGAGCAGGGTGAACTTTGACGAAAGTCAAAGGGAGGCCCGAACCGGTTGGTCGTATAAAGCCATCGGATGACTTGTGGTAAGGAGTGAAAAGCTAATCGAACTTGGTAATAGCTGGTTCTCTCCGAAATAGCTTTAGGGCTAGCGTCGTGCGTTCCCTTGGGGGGTAGAGCACTGGATGGTCTGAACAGGGCTTCGGCTCGTCAAACCAATCAAACTCCGAATACCCAAGATTAAAAGCATGGCAGTTAGACTGTGGGCGCTAAGGTCCATTGGTCGAAAGGGAAACAGCCCGGACCTCAAGTTAAGGTCCCTAAATCTACACTAAGTGCAAATTAAGGAGGTGAAGTTTCTCCGACAATGAGGAGGTTGGCTTAGAAGCAGCCATCCTTTAAAGATAGCGTAACAGCTCACTCATCAAGAGACTTTGCACCAAAGATGATCGGGGCTCAAGTGTAGTACCGAAACTGAGGGCTTTATTTTTCTTCGGAAAAATGGAGCGGTAGGAGAGTATTCCACTCCGCGATGAAGGTAAAGGGGCGACCCATACTGGAGTGAGTGGAAGTAAGAATGTTGGCACAAGTAACCACAAGGCAGGTGAAATTCCTGCCCGCCGAAAGACCAAGGTTTCCTTGGCTATGTTAATCAACCAAGGGTTAGTCGGGCCTAACAGGATGGCGAGAGCCGTACTGGATGGACACATGGTTAATATTCCATGACCTTGCTATATTTTGATGGGGTGACGGAGGTTAGTAATATGAGCGGTTTATCGGATTACCGTTCTTGGTGTAAGGGTGTTGCGTAGGCAAATCCGCGCAACAATAACCCAAGCACAGAGAAAAGGTGATTCCTTCGGGATGATCTGATTTGTATGAGCAACCTTCCAAGAAAAGCCTCTAAGATGATGTATAGCAAGACCGTACCGGAAACCAACACAGGTGGTCGGGTCGAGTAGACCAAGGCGAACGAGTGAGAGGTCCCCAAGGAACTCGGCAAAAAAGCAGCCGTAACTTCGGGATAAGGCTTGCCATACTCTTTACGGAGTGTGGCCGCAGCTAAAGTTTCTCTGGCAACTGTTTATCAAAAACACAGCTCCCTGCGAACTCGTAAGAGGATGTATAGGGGGTGACGCCTGACCAATGCCAGAAGGTTAAATATCGGGGATTTAGGAAAGCTTGCTTTCTTAAGTTGGTTGATATAAGCCCTGGTGAATGTCGGCCGTAACTATAGACATGACCGTTGTAGTTACGTAAATAAATCTTGCTATATGCTGGAAACACTGGTTAGTATTTATTGCTACTAATTTCATGTCGATGAAAAAGTAACAATGCAATAATGCAGTCAATCAGCAGGAAAGACTTCTACTAAATTAATTTCAACAATGGAACAACAATGGCTTAAAAATATAAATCCAAAAGATGGATATTATATAGCTGGTTTCGCTGATGGAGAGGGAAGCTTTAATGTTTCTCTCAAAAAAAGAAATGATTATGTAGGAAAATGGAAGATAACTGCTTCGTTCAATATTTCTCAAAAAGATAGAGTGATACTTTCTTGGATTAAAAAGAATCTGGGGTGTGGAACTCTTAGAGAAAGAAAAGACGGAGTTGTATATTATGAAGTAACTAACGTTACTTCGCTTAAAGAGAGAGTTGTCCCATTCTTTAAGAAATTTAATTTTATTTCTTCAAAGAAAAAACAAAATTTCTCAATTTTTAAAAAAATTGTAGATCAAATGTTTGAAAAAGATCATCTCACAAAAGATGGTTTTGAAGAAATTCTTAAATTAAGAGAAATTCTAAATGAAGGAGTGGGAAGAAAACGAAAATATACATTATCAGATGTCTTAATGGTAGAAGAATCCTCAGAGACTACACGCAAGACGGATTCAAATCAATAATTGGAGCCGACGATTTGAAAACGATGATATAGTCCGATCTCTATGGCGACATAGAGTTAACAACTTAGATAAAGAAAATTGATAAATAGTTACAAATTACAGTCCATTTAAAACCTTAAAGAACGGTCCTAAGGTAGCGCAGTTCCTTGTCTGGTAAGTTCAGACGTGCACGAATGGCGTAATGACTGGAGAGCTGTCTCGGGGACTTGCTCGGTGAAAATGCAGTACCGGTAAAGATGCCGGTTACCTGCAGTTAGACAGAAAGACCCCGGGAGCTTTACTATAGCTTGATATTGGGGTTATGGATTAATTGCGCAGAATAGATGGGAGACTTTGAAGGGCAGATTTTGGTTTGTCTGGAGTCGTCAGTGAAATACCATCCTATTAGTCTATAACTTCTCAACCTGTACGGAAAAAACGTAGAGGGACAGTATCTGGCGGGTAGTTTGAGTGGGGCGCTCTCCTCCTAAAAAGTAACGGAGGAGTCTATTAAGGTCGGCTAGGCGCGAATGGAAACCGTGCCGATAGTGTATAGGCATAAGCCGGCTTGACTGTGAGAGGTACATCTCGAGCAGGCGCGAAAGCGGAGCTAAGTGATCCGACGGTTCGTATTAGATGCGGCCGGAGCTCAACGGATAAAAGCTACCCCGGGGATAACAGGCTGGTACCGCCCAAGAGTTCAGATCGACGGCGGTGTTCGGCACCTCGATGTCGGCTCACCTTATCCTGGTGGTGGAGAAGCTGCCAAGGGTTTGGCTGTTCGCCAATTAAAAAGGTACGCGAGCTGGGTTCAGACCGTCGTGCTCTCTTAATTATTTAAGAGGGTAAGACAGTCTGAATCCGGCACATAATGACAAAATCGGGTTTTCTGTCTAAGAAAAAATAAGAAAGTCTTCATTTTTTAAATAAATTGAAGATCTCAGCCCAAGCTGGGAATAGAGACGATCACATTACGGCGGTCATATATAGAAATATATATGTACTTATGTTGATCCTTGTTTTGTGTCTACTTTAGTAGAATTGCAAAATTAAGGATCCCGACTTTATTAAGTCGGGACTTATATCGGTGAAACCCTTGAATAATTCAAGGGCAATACCGAGGGAACCCGTTTGTTTTAAACAAACGGGGCCCGTAGAGACTGAACGTCAACTTGCCACACCTATATGGTGATGGTAAAAGCTACAGTCCAATGCATCTGGTAACAGGTGGTATCATGCGTAAGACAGGTCGGTCCTCTATCTACTGCAGGCGTAGATTCTTGAAAAGATTTGCAAATAGTACGAGAGGACCTTTGTGAACTGACCTCTGGTCTATCGGCTGTCGCGCCAGCGGCACCGCCGAGTAGCTATGTCGGGAATGGATAACCTCTGAAAGCATCTAAGAGGGAAGCCAACTTTAAGATTAGGAATCGTTTGAGACTCCTGGGAGATGACCAGGTTGATAGGCTCTAGGTGTAAGCATAGTAATGTGTTAAGCCGAGGAGTACTAATGTTCGAATCCTGTTAGGAAATGTGTACGCAGATATGAGAAGAAAATCTCATCTCACTTTGGTGAGAAGTAGGTTTGTCTTTTAACTAAAAATATCGCTTTTGCGATAAGTAAAATGTTTTACCCTGTTTCATGTGATCAAGTAAAAATTCTGTAAGGAATGTCAGATCTGGAATCTGTTCTTTTTTCGGGATGTAGCTCAGTCTGGGAGAGCTGTCGCTCCATGCGATGTGTCGGAGGTTCGAATCCTTTCATCCCGATTTAGATGATATTTGAAATATCATCTCTAGATCTGACTTTCCTTATAGTTAAAATCTTCGCTTAAATTTTCTATGTTGGTGCTTTATCGGAGGGGTCACACCCGTTCTCATTCCGAATACGGCAGTTAAGCCCTCTTGAGCCGATGGTAGTCGCAAGGCAAGAGTAGGTAGGCGCCAACATAGAGTATTTAAGTTATGAAGAACTTGTTTGTTAAAACACGCGTACTTTTTTAAAGACGTGTTTTTTTGTGTCTAAAATTTAATGATGTGGGTTAGGGTAGGGTTGCCTCCGAGCGATTTACCCTTTATTATAGTTAGTATGAATCCATGGGCCTTTAAAAGGAAAGTTTTTTTCACCGTAACTGTGTTTATTTTTCTCTTACTGATAGTTACGATACCGATTTTTTTGCTTGTCTCACCAGCTGAGAGAGTTGATGTTTCGGCTCCCAAGAACCCTCAGGTTTTGTGGTCTAGGGCTGTTCTGACGTCGGATGGAATCTATAATGCTGTATCAAGAGTTTCATCCCCACACAGTGAACTTTCGTCTTCTCGAGCCTATTATCGTTTTAATTTCTATAACAGCCTTGGTGAGATTATTGCATCAAGAGATGGTAGTACCTCAGTACCTTCTTTGCAAAAATTCTATGTCTTTGAGGACAGAATATATACAGCAGAGACTCCAGAGTTTGTAACTTTTCAGTGGCTGAATGTTCCTTGGCAAGCAGGTAAATCTCCAGACACAGACTTGTTTGTTCAGAATACTCAGAAATTCGTTGAGGAAAAAAGTACACGCCTAGATACTTCGATAAGAAATAGGTCGTTTAGAGCAGTTGAAAACATTGAGGTTGTTGCGTTATTACTTGATCAAAACGGGGATTTAGTAGGTCTTTCTAGGTCTTTTGTTGATCGAATTTCGGGTGAGACTGAGAGGTCAGTATCGTTTACTTGGCCAAAAGAGTTTGTCGATTCGATAAGTACTCAGATATCTGCTCGGCTGAGATCCTTTTAGTCGGAGATAAATTAAACAAGTTTAGTTTTACAAAATTATGTCTCATAAGATACAATCTGTTTTTTGCAGGATAGACTGGGTATTAATCGGTTCTGTATTGGCAGTATCTATTTTAGGTTTACTAACAATGCAGTCTTTTTCTGCAGAGAATTATTTTTTTGAAAAGCAATTAGTTTGGCTTGGTATTTCTTTCTCTGCT
This sequence comes from Candidatus Campbelliibacteriota bacterium, assembly GCA_007117035.1. Lineage (GTDB taxonomy): Bacteria > Patescibacteriota > Minisyncoccia > Phycocordibacterales > CSBR16-193 > CSBR16-193. The sequence goes on along the minus strand of SKHG01000019.1, from coordinate 25,011 downwards.
TTATTTATTTTAAGTTCTGTTAATTTGCAGTTTCTTCGAAGGACCGTTGTTGTGACCATAATTTTTATACTTGCAGTTATATCTCTTTTAGCTGTTTTTGTTTTAGGTGAAGTAACCCAAGGATCCCAAAGGTGGCTAGAGATTGGTGGATTCTCGATACAGGTTTCTGAGTTTGCTAAAATTGCCTTAATCATTGTTTTAGCTAAATACTTTAGCAGAAGACATGTTGAGATTGCAGATTTTCGTCACATAATTATATCTGGTATATATGCATTTATTATATTTAGCTTAATCTTTTTTCAACCCGATTTTGGTTCATCTGTTGTTATAATCATGATTTGGCTGGGTATGATATTAGTTTCTGGAATATCAAAAAAGCACCTTTTAATCGTTGGATTAAGTGGTCTGATAGTTTTTGGTGGTTTGTGGTTGTTTGCTTTTGAGGATTATCAAAAAAACCGAATCGTCTCTTTTCTACAACCTTATGCTGATATGGAGGGTGGAGGTTATCACACATTACAATCGACCATAGCGGTTGGATCTGGAGGTTTGTCGGGGAAGGGTGTTGGCTACGGAACTCAGTCGCACTTAAAATTTTTACCAGAACATGAGACAGACTTTATATTTGCAGCCTTCGCAGAGGAGTGGGGTTTTCTGGGTGTATTTTTCCTCTTTTTTCTTTTCGGTTTAATTATCTGGCGAATATTTGCTAACTCTTTAAAAGGAGCAACCAACTTTGAAGTTTTGTTTGGTGTTGGTCTTGCGACAATGATAATGTGTCATATTTTTATTCACATTGGAGCAAATGTCGGTATCTTGCCTGTGACAGGTATTACTTTACCTTTTATGAGTTTTGGTGGTAGTCACTTGTTGGCTACTTTTATTGGTCTTGGAATATTGATGAGTATTCGTCGTCATAATTATGTCACACACAAAGATATTCGAGAAAATGAAATGTTGAGTGACCCTTATATATCTTAAGATTGGGAACCTTTGAAATAATGTTATATACTGATTGTTAATGATGAAGGTTTTACGAGATTGGGCGGAAAATAAAACCGATGTTTTTCTTGTTGTTGGAGACATCGTTTGCTTTGTTGTGGCCTTTTGGTTGGCACTCATTATTTTTGTTTGGGGTTGGCCAGATCAAGGTTTAATCTATTCATACCTACCTTATTTCTTACCACTTTTTACAATTTGGCTAGTGGTGTTTTTTATGGCTGGTTTGTATAACCGTCAGATTTTGATGTTGAAATATAAGGTTCCTGCATTAGTTTTTTACTCTACTGTTATTAATTTTGTTATTGCTGGTCTGTCCTTTTACTTTTTAGGTTTTGAAGCTGTTCCTATATTTTTTGTCAGTATCTATTTTTTAGTTCTTTTATTTTTCCTGTATGTTTGGAGAACAGTCGGGCGAGATTTTGTTTTAGGTGGACGCAATCGTAAAAAAGCTATGATAATCGGAACTGGTTCTGAGGTGCATGAACTGAAAGAGGATATGAACAAAAACTCTAAGAATGGTTTTATTTTCGTCTCTTCCATTGATTTAAAAAAGATAGATGTTATTGATGTCCAAGAGGATATTATAAGTTTGATATATTCTGAAGATATTCGTGTTGTTGGAATTGATCTTCAACAAAAGGGAGTTGAAAAGATATTACCTCACCTTTACAACCTTATATTTTCTAAAGTTAGGTTTGTGGATGTCCAAAGACTTTATGAGGAATTTTTTGAAAGAACACCAATTTCAGCTTTGCGCTATAGTTGGTTTTTGGAGAACCTTTCTATGTCTCCTCACACTCCGTATGATTCGATTAAAAGAGGTTTTGATGTTATTTTGGGAATCCTGTCCGTCTCTTTATTACTGTTCATCCATCCTTTGGTTTTCGTCGCACAGCGTTTCTCTGGAATTAAAGGTTCAGCGTTAATTAAAAAAGAATATATTGGAAGGAACAACAACCCGATCACCTTATTTAAATTCCGAGTTTCTTTACCGGACGGAACAGTTCCTTCGTTAGGTCGTTTTTTGCAAAAGTCAGGAATAGAAAGATTTCCTTTTGTTTGGTCTGTTGTTAAGGGTCAGATATCTTTCATCGGTCCGTACCTAAAAGAAAACGATTTGGAGTTTAGTAAGAAGAGCGATTTACCTTTCTATACCATTAGGTACATAATCAGACCTGGAATCTGGAGTTGGTCTGGCTCAGAAAATTTTAGTCTAAATAATTTGAGTGTTAGTAGAATATTTTCGTACGATCTTTACTACCTTAAAAATCATTCACTTGTTTTGGATCTTCGTGTATTAATCGCTGTGTTTTTTAGCCTTTTTAAGAAATAAATATGTATCAACCTTCAGAAAAAATTTTGAAAAGATATGCTGACGTTTTGGTTAATTTTGCTCTAAATGACGGTCGTGGGGTGAAAAGAGGAGAAGTGGTTCGTTTGGTTGTTTCTGAGTCTGCTAAACCACTTTATATGGAGCTCTATAAGGCTCTGTTGTCTAGTGGAGCGCACACTATCGTCAATTACTTGCCAGATGACAACAACAAAAGTTTTAATTTCTCTAGAGCTTTTTTTGAAAATGCTGACAAAAAACAACTAGAGTTTTTTCCAAAAAACTATATCAAAGGAATGGTGAAAGATATTGATCATTCGATCGCTATTTTGTCTGAAGTCGACAAGCATTCTTTGGAAGGAATTGATCCAAAAAAGATAATGTCTCGAGGAGAAGCGTTGAAGCCTTTAAGGTCTTGGCTTGATAAGAAAGAAAACGAAGGTAAATATACTTGGACTTTAGGACTGTACGGTACATCAGCTATGGCTCAGGAGGCTGGTCTGTCTTTGGAGAACTATTGGGATCAGATAATTCGAGCTTGTTTTTTAGACAAAAAAGATCCTGTTAAAAGTTGGAAAGAAGTTTTGAAAAAAATAAATTCATTGCGTCAAAAAATGACCACTCTACCAATAGAGCGACTACATATTGAAGGTGAAGATGTCGATTTGTGGATATCAGTTGGTGAGAATCGCAGATGGTCTGGTGGTAGTGGTCGAAATATTCCAAGTTTTGAAATTTTCACCTCTCCAGATTGGCGTGGGACTGAAGGCTGGATCCGTTTTAATCAACCATTATATCGTTATGGTAATTTAATCGAAGGAATAGAATTAGAGTTTAAAGACGGTCGAGTGATAAAAAGCCGTGCTAAAAAAAATCAAAAAGTTTTGCGTGAGATGATTAAGGTTGAGGGAGCTGATAAGGTTGGAGAGTTTTCATTGACTGACAAAAGATTTTCTCGAATAGATAAATTTATGGCTGAGACTCTATATGATGAAAACATAGGTGGACCACAAGGTAACACGCATATTGCTCTTGGTAAGGCTTATGCTGATTGTTTTAACGGGGAATGCCAAAGTTTAAAGAAGTCTGACTGGAAAAAGATTGGTTTTAATGATTCTTCAGTTCACACTGACATCATTTCGACAACTCGCCGAAAGGTTACAGCTTACCTAAAGGATGGTTCGGAAAAAGTGGTCTATAAAGATGGTCAATTTACAATATAGCTAAACCTATTTGGTTATTTTAATGATTCTTGATAATTTCGACCAAATCAGGTAAAGTGTGCTGTATATATGAACATTACTGGTTACAGACTACTTTCTATAATATTTTCACTTCTTCTAATTTTAGGAGTTTATTTTGTGTATCAGTCTGAAATAGACTCTAGGGAAGTGTCAGAACGAATTGGTGCAGGTGAGGAATTGGAGGTTAGGGGCTTAGCTCGTTTTCCTTTTCAGTTAGGTCTTGATCTGGCTGGTGGAGCGCACTTGGTCTATCGAGCTGATGTAGAAGGAATTAAGGACAGACAAGAAAGAGAGCAGAGAATGAGTGCTTTGCGGGAACTAATCGAACGCAGGGTTAATGTCCTTGGAGTCTCAGAACCTCTAGTGCAGGTTGAACGTGGTGGCATAACAGGTGAAGGAGAATATCGTTTGATTGTTGAGTTGCCTGGAGTGACTGATGTTGATGAAGCAATTTCAGCAATTGGAGAAACACCTATACTGGAGTTTCGTTTGTTAGATGAAAACGCTCTTAATGCTACATTACTTGATCTGGAACTAAATGGTGTGGAAATTAGTGAAGGGTCTCAATCTTTGGAGGAAGCTGATGAGGATTTAGATCAGCAAGAAAGTGACTCAGATTCAGACTCAGAAAAAGATCGATATATTGGTTATGAGTGGACTGGCCTTGATGGTAGTATGTTGAACAACGCGCAGTTTGCACGACACCAAACTACTAGAGAGCCGATAGTTTCGATTACATTTAACAGAGAGGGAGCTCGGCTGTTTCAAGAGATTACCAGAGATAACCTAGGTAGAAACTTAGCTATCTTTTTAGATGGTGAACCTATATCTGAACCTGTTATACGGGAGGAGATTAGAGGTGGTGAGGCAATTATTTCAGGCGGGTTTACAACCAGTGAAGCTTTGGAGTTAGCACAGAGACTTCGCGCTGGTGCTTTACCGGTTAATATCGAATTGATCTCAACACAGACTGTAGGGCCAACCTTGGGAGCTGAAGTTATGCAGGCTGGAGTAGTTGCTGGAGTAGTTGGTTTGATTTTAGTCTCTATATTCCTGATGTTGTGGTATCGCCTACCAGGTCTTTTGGCAATTGTCGCTCTTTCACTTTATTTGGTTATTATGATGACTTTGTTTAAAGTTTTGCCAGTAACTTTAACCGCAGCTGGTATCGCTGGTTTTATACTCTCTATTGGTATGGCTGTCGATGCTAATATTTTGATATTTGAAAGAATGAAAGAAGAGTTACGTAACGGAAAGAATTTAACTGATTCTATCAATGATGGTTTTGCAAGAGCATGGCTCTCAATTCGTGATGGTAATATGTCTAGTATGATCACTGCAGTTATTCTGTATTGGTTTGGTACCGCCTTGGTGCAGGGTTTTGCTCTAGTCTTTTTCATCGGAGTTTTGATAAGTATGGTATCAGCCATTACGGTAACTAGAACATTTTTAATAGCTTTCGGAGGTAAGGAAGGAAAGTTGATTGGTCTTCTGTTCGGGTCAGGTTTTTCAGAAGGTTTAAAATCGCAAAATAATACCGTAAAAGAAATTAAATAATTATGTTTGTTATAAAATACAGAAAAATATTCTTCGGACTCTCTACTCTTTTGATAGTGGCCTCTATTGGAGCTGTTGCGATGTTTGGTTTAAATTACGGTATTGAGTTTACAGGCGGTGCGATTATAGAAGTTTCTTATGAAGAAAAAGTTCCAGCTCTTGAAGATGTTGAGTCGGCTGTTGTTGAAGCTGGATTTTCTGCTAGAGTTCAGGAAACAGACCGAGGGTTTATAATCAGAGGTCAAGATCATATCGGTGAGGAAAGGGATCTGCTACTCAGTGCGTTATCTTTTGGTGAGTTCTCAGCAGTTGAAGAGCGCTTTAACTCTATCGGTCCAAGTATTGGTGATGAGTTGAAGTCTAAAGCTTTGATCGCTATTGCGGTAGTTGCTCTTGCTATTATTCTGTTCATCGCTTATGTTTTCCGAAGAGTTTCTAAGCCAGTTTCATCTTGGCGTTACGGTTTTACCGCAACTCTCGCTTTAATTCACGACATTACTATTCCAGTCGGTTTGTTTGCTGTCTTAGGATTTTATATCGGAGCTGAGATTGATGTTCTGTTTGTCACTGCTCTTTTAGCAATCTTAGGATTTTCAGTAAATGATACGATTGTGGTCTTCGACCGTATTCGTGAGAATTTAAGGGTTAACGAAGAAGATAATTTAAAAGAACCTTTTGATGAAGTTGTTGGTCGAAGTCTAAAACAGACTTACGTCAGGTCTATTAATACATCGTTAACCACACTTTTTGTCCTAGGAGCTTTGTATTTTTTGGGCGGTTCAGTTACTCAATTGTTCGCTTTGGTTCTGGCGGTCGGAGTTATCGCCGGAACATACTCGTCGATCTTTTTAGCAAGTCCAATTATCGTGGAGCTAGAAAAATGGCAAAAAAGAAAGAAAATTTAAGATTTTCTTGACTCTCTGAGAATAGTGTATATAATGGAGCCTACACTCGAAAGAGAGTGGTACTTGAATCTTTGACAAAATAATAAAGAATAGAACCAAGTGCAAGTTGCTCTGGATTACAGTTTTAGCAATGTAGTTCAGGGCGCAATAACCAAATATTCTACAGGATCATAGTAAGGAACAATTTCTTTTGTTTTGTTCCGTTCCAAACAATAAAAACTCAACTACCCCTTGTGGGTGGAAAGGTGATTAAATTAAGAGTTTGATCCTGGCTCAGGATGAACGCTGGCGGCGTGGATAAGGCATGCAAGTCGAATGCTACACTTCGGTGTGGCATGGCAGACGAGGTAGTAACAAGTGGGTACGAACCCGGAAGTCGTGGATAATTCGAGGAAACTCGAGATAATACACGATATATCTTCGGATGAAAGATTTATCGCTTCTGGATCGGCCTGCTCGCTATCAGCTTGTTGGTAGGGTAAAAGCCTACCAAGGCTATGACGGCTAGGGGAGCTGAGAGGCTGACCCCCACCGATGGAACTGAGACACGGTCCATACACCTACGGGTGGCCGCAGTCGAGAATCTTCCGCAATGGACGAAAGTCTGACGGAGCGACGCCGCGTGGTTGATGAAGCTCTTCGGAGTGTAAAAACCTTTTCTGGAGGAGGAAGTTTATTGACGTTACTCCAGGAATAAGGGGTTGCTAAACTCGTGCCAGCAGCAGCGGTAATACGAGTGCCCCAAGCGTTATCCGGAATTATTGGGCGTAAAGGGTGTGTAGGCGGTTATGTTAGTCTTTTGTTAAATCTCTCGGCTTAACCGAGGGGCCGCAGGAGATACGGCATAACTAGAGGGTGCGAGAGGTGTACGGAACTCATGGAGTAGGGGTGAAATCCGTTGATATCATGGGGAACACCAAATGCGAAGGCAGTACACTGGCGCATACCTGACGCTGAGACACGAAAGCTAGGGGAGAGAAGCGGATTAGATACCCGCGTATTCCTAGCCCTAAACGATGTTCTCTGGCTTTTTGGAGTATCGACCCTCTAAGAGGCGAAGCTAACGCGTTAAGAGAACCGCCTGGGTAGTACGAGCGCAAGCTTAAAACTCAAAGGAATAGACGGGGACTTGCACAAGCAGTGGATCATGTGGTTTAATTCGACGATAAGCGAAGAACCTTACCAGGGTTTGACACCTACTTGAACACATTAGGAAACTTTTGTGGCCTCACAAGGGCAGGTAGGCAGGTGTTGCATGGCCGTCGTCAGTTCGTGGCTTGAGTTGTTCCCTTAAGTGGGGTAACGAACGCAACCCTCGTTGTCTGTTATACGTGTCAGACGAGACTGCCCAGCCCTCCATCTATGAATTTAGTTCGTAGGTGAGAAGGTAAAACCTTCAATATCTATGCACCGAGTGTTGTTTAATACAGTACTGTTGTGATAGGTGGAGGGCTGGGAGGAAGGCGAGGATGACGCCAGGTCAGCATGACCCTTTGACACCCTGGGCTACACACATGATACAATGGCGACTACAACGGGTCGCAACGGGGAAACCCCGAGCCAATCCTTATAAAAGTCGCCCCAGTTCGGATTGAGGTCTGTAACTCGACCTCATGAAGTTGGAATTGCTAGTAATCGCGGGTCAGCTACACCGCGGTGAATACGTTCTCAAGTCTTGTACTCACCGCCCGTCAAGTCAAGGAAACTGGGAGTACCCAAAGTGTGTGCTTCGGCGCGCCCTAAGGTAAGTTCAGTAACAGGGACTAAGTCGTAACAAGGCACGGCTAGCGGAAGCTGGTCGTGGAATATATCAATCTTTGTCCTTCTTCGATTTATTCGAAGAGGTGAAAGGTCGGTTCGATCTTGGGTGATCGGTAAGCAATGGTTGTGAGCTCAAAAACAACCTGACATTCGGCAAAGACCGATCGGAACGGAACAAAACAAAGGAAATTGTATAGAAAAAATCGCAGTTATATAACTGCGATTTTTTTGTGTCTGTTTTTGATACTAAATGATTTAATAAAATAGTTTATACATAAACTGCCTTTTTTCTTGTTTATAATCTCTTTTTTTGGTAACCTATTATGATAGTAAGGAAATGCGCGTGTAGCTCAGCCCGGTTAGAGCACTCCACTGATAATGGAGAGGTCCCAAGTTCAATTCTTGGCACGCGCACTTGATGAAAAACAATACTGTAACAGAAAACAAAAAAAGTATAATTGAGCGTAGTTTTTTTAATACCGATATTCCAACCGGAATTAGATTATTGGCTTTAGTGGCTCTGTTGATTGGTCTATACTTTTTAATTACTTTTGTAGCGCTTATGATTTTGAATTACACTATTGGAGAAATTTTTTCTCTGAACTTAATTATTGTGTTTGTGTATCATATTATAATTAGTCTTTTGATAATTATATCCATGCCATATTTTTTTCGTGGTCGTAGATGGGCCCGTGAAGTTTATTCTTTAATCTTTTTAAGCTTTATTGGGTATAGTCTATTCATTGGTTATACAGATGTGATTTACTTCTTCCTGTCGTATGTGTTCTTTATGGTAGGCGCTGGAGGGGTTATATATCTATTCGGTAGTCGTTCGGCAGTAGTGTATTTTGGTGGTAGGCAAAAAAATTCATTAATCAGTAAATAAATAATATGAATACTAGAAAAACAAAGATAGTTGCAACGCTTGGTCCTGCAGTTGAAAAGGAAAGTGATTTAGAGGAGTTATTTAAAGCCGGAGTTAATGTGGTACGTTTGAATTTTTCACACGGTTCACACCATAGTCACAAAGTGATGTTGAATAGAGTTCGAAAGATAACAAAAACACTACCTCAGACCATTGGTATCTTACAAGACCTTTCTGGACCTGAGATTAGAACAGGGGAGTTTTCTGATGGAGAGGTTGAGTTGGTCACAGGTCAGATTTTTACACTTTGTTCTGATGACGTAGAAGGTAATCAAGAAATGGTTTCAGTTAGTCACACTAGATTACCAGAGGAGGTAGAAAAAGGAGACAGTATTTTATTGGATGATGGAAAGATTGAGTTGATTGTTCAGTCTTGTGGAAAAGGAGAAATTGTTTGTAGGGTTGATGAGGGTGGTTTTATAAAAGGACGCAGAAGTGTCTCTGTACCAAACCGAACTCTTTCATTACCGTCGCTGACAAAAAAGGACAAGGAAGATATAGATTTTGGTCTTAAGAATAAAGTTGATTTTATCGCAATGTCTTTTATTCGATCTGCTGATGATGTTTTGGCAGTTAGAAAGATTATTAGTAAAGAAAAAAATAGACCAGATATTGTTGCTAAGATTGAAACTCGAGAAGCAGTTGATGATTTCGACAGAATTTTAGAGGTTTCTGATGGTATTATGATCGCGCGAGGAGACCTTTCGGTTGAGATGCCGACTGAAAAAGTTCCGGTTGTTCAGAAGATGATAATTGAAAAATGTGTTCATGCTGGTAAACCAGTTGTTACCGCAACCCAGATGCTTGAGAGTATGATATCTTCACCAACCCCAACTCGTGCAGAAGTTTCCGATATTGCCAATGCAGTAATGGATGGAACTGATGCTGTGATGCTTTCGGGTGAAACTGCGATTGGAAGATATCCATTTCGTGCTGTAAGAATGATGTGTAGAGTTTGTAAGGAGGTTGAGAAGAGTTCCCCTTATATACCAAAACAGATTTTCGGAGTTACAAACTCAATCACCGACACTATAACCGAAGCAGTCTCTGCTATTTCTAAAAGATTGAGTATAGGTTTGGTCATAGCCCCAACTCGCTCAGGAAAAACCGCAAGAATGATTGCAAGACAGAGACCAAAACCTTTAATCTACTCTTTTTCTGATGAGCGAGTGTCTAGAAAATTGACTCTATCTTTTGGTTGTGTACCAATAGCAATGAAAGGTATTAACGGTAGTTTTAGTGAGCTTTTGAAAAAAGTTCGTTCATTTTTGTTTTCTGAAGGTTTAATAAAAAAAGGTAGTCGAGTGATTCTTGCAGGACGAGTTTCGACTTTTGAAAAAACAAAAGGAAGAACTAACTCTTTGCGAATTGAAGAGATGTAGAAATTTTTGTCTTCGGTGAAATAGACCACTAGAACATGAAAAAAAAATTAGGATTGCGAACAAAGAAAACCCAGAAAATTTATGATGAGTATAGAAAAAATTTACCCAAAGGGTGTGTTTTGTGTCGAACTAAGCCTGTAAAGGATTTTGTGTACTGGCGATTGATTCCAAACCATTTTCCTTACGACAAAATAGCTCAAAAACATCAGATTTTGTTCCCTAAAAAACACAAAGCTCTTTTAAGCGATCTTTCGAAGAATGAACTTCAGGAACTCTATGAGATTCAAGAAAAAACAAAAGACTTTGATGTAAGTATTTTAAACTTTCCTCATCAGCAAACCATACCGGACCACTTCCACATACATCTTATTGAGTATAAAACAATTAAGTAGTAGATAGATTCTTAGATATTCGGCTAAAAATTATGAAGGATTACAGGAAACACTTTCAGAACAAAAGGGTAACCCTAATGGGATTAGGTCTACTTGGTCGTGGTCTTGGCGATGCGCGTTTCTTAGCAGAGCAGGGTGCTAATGTTTTGGTTACAGACCTTAAATCAGAAGATGAACTTAAGGAAAGTGTTGAGCAGTTAAAGGATTTTAGTAACGTCTCTTTTGTACTTGGACGTCATCGTGAAATAGATTTTACAGATACCGATATGGTTATAAAAGCAGCAGGGGTGCCTTTGGATTCACCATACATAGAGGTAGCTCGAAAAAGCGGTGTTCTGGTATATATGAGTACTGCTCTTTTTGCTTCTCTTACACCGAGTACAGTAGTCGGGGTCACTGGAACTAGAGGGAAGTCCACAGTTACTCATTTAATAAGTCATATTTTAGAAAAAAGCGGTAGGCAGGTTTTCTTGGGTGGTAATGTTCGCGGAGTTTCTACTTTAGGTCATCTGTCTAGCGTAACTTCAGAAGAAATATCTGTTTTGGAACTGGACTCCTGGCAACTTCAAGGTTTTGCTGATATTCATTTATCTCCATCATACGCAGGTTTTACTACTTTTTTTCCAGATCATCTAAATTATTACAAAGGTGATATTGATAGATATTTGGATGACAAAGCTAATATCTTTAGATATCAAAAAAACGGAGATGTTTTAGTTGTTGGAGATCAAGCCTACGAAAAACTAAAAGATAAATATCGAGAATATTTAAATGAAGAAACATTTGTAACAAGAGCTGAAGATCTTCCTAATGACTGGACTCTAAAAATCCTTGGAAAGCACAATCGATACAATGCTACTATCGCAGTTAGGTTAGCTGAGTCGTTGGGTGTTTCTAGAGAGGATATTAAATCAGCTCTAGAGACTTTCACTGGAGTTTCTGGTCGATTGGAGTATTGTGGAAAATATTCTAATCGAGAAGTTTATAACGACAACAGCTCTACTACACCTGAGGCAACAGTAGTTGCACTAGACGCTTTAAAGGAGAAGGGAAACATTTTTTTAATTTTGGGTGGTCAAGATAAAAATTTAAAGACAGATAAACTTGTTAAATCTATTGAAGATTATGTGCAAAAAGTTTACTTATTACCTGGTAGTGGAAGTGATAATTTGATGAGTCATCTTAAAAGCTCTAAAATAAACAGAATTTCAGATATATCCGAAGCTTTAAAGAGATCTTTCTTCGAATCCAGTGAAGGTGATACTGTGTTGTTTAGCCCAGGTTTCTCATCCTTTTTTCAGTTTGATAATGAGTACCATAGGGAAAAAATCTTTTTGGAGAACCTAGATTCATACAAAGACACCAATATTTGATATTTTCTAAAACGTGTTATTATTCATCTGTAAGGTTTTTGTCTGTACAAAAAATTAAAAATTATTACTAAAATTTAAATAATATTATGTCTTATTTCAAATATATTTTCAGTGACGATATAGAAAGTTCAGAAAGGTCTGGCCCTGGTTTAGAAAAAGTTTCCTTTTACATTTTACTTGTATTTGTTTTTCTCTTACCTCTTATCATTGCACCATTAATTGCTTTTGAGTTTACTAAAAGCTTTTTTGTTATTTCGGTATCTGTTTTACTTTTCATAATATTTCTTCTGAATATTTTGAAGGAAGGACGCTTTGATTTTCCCAATAAAATAATTTTTTGGCCGATAGTTCTCGTGCCATTGGTTTTTTTGCTTTCCTCATTTTTTTCGTTAAGTTTTACTAAGTCATTTATGGGTGTTGGCTACGAAACCTCCACATTTATTTTCGTTTTAGTCTCTTTTCTTTTGTTGTTTTTGATTACAAGGTTTATTAACACCAAAATACAGATTTTTTATGTTTATCTGGTATTTTTTCTTTCTGTCTTAATCTTATCTGTGTTTCATCTGTCTAGATTTGTGTTCGGGGTTGATTTTCTTTCGTTCGGAGATACTTTTGGTAGTATCACCTCAAACACAGTAGGGCGCTGGGCTGATCTTGGAATCTTTTTTGGTACTGCTGTAATTCTTTCTTTAATGACCTTAGAGGAATTGAAGTTTCCTCGTTTAATGCGAGTGATTATTCTAGTTACTTTGATTCTTTCTGTCATAATGCTGGCAACTATTAACGTTCCTTTAATTTGGTATTTCTTATCTATATTTTCATTAATTTATTTTGTTTTAAGTTTTTCTAAAGCAAATAACAAAAACTCAGCTGTTTCTTTAAAGGTTACTTCTGAAACTTCCGAAGATTCTAACGAAAATAATCAGGTTAAAAAAACACCAAGTAGGAAATTTTCAGTTAGCTCTTTGGTCGTTTTAATTTTTTCAGTTTTGTTTATTTTTGGCGGAAATTTTCTTTCTGAAGAAATAAACAATTACTATCAGATTACTGATTTAGGAGCTAAACCTGATTTTACAACAACTCTAAATATTATTAATGAAACAGTGTCTGAAAAACCAGTCTTGGGAGTTGGACCAAATAGATTTGTAAATCAATGGGTGATTTATAAACCTGATCCAGTAAACAGAACTATCTTTTGGAATGTCGATTTTAATCATGGTTTTAGTAACATTCTAACGTTTGTTGTAACGACTGGTGTGTTGGGAATTTTGGCGTGGTTGTTATTTTTTGTATTATTTATCTATCTAGGCTTTATCTTCTTCTTTAGACTGCGAGTAGATAAATTTAGTCGTTATCTCGGTTCTTCCTCTTTTGTAACCTCACTGTTCTTGTGGGTTATGAATATTATGACAATTCCGGGAGCTGTGATATGGACATTAACTTTTGTTTTTACAGGAATCTTTATATCAGTTCTCCTTTTGAACAATTTTGCTCCAAGTAGAGAATTACTGATCTATAATGGTGAAAACAAGAAGCTAGAGTTTGTTAACGTCGCTATCATTGTGCTGTTCATAATTGCTTCGTTAGCGCTTGTTTATTATGCAAGCCAAAAAGCTATATCTTATGTCTATTTCCAAAGAGCTGAAGTTGCTGTGGTGGAGAATAATTTTCCACAGGCACAAAAAATGTTAACTGAGGCAATACAAAGGAATCCAGCAGATCTATATTTTAGAAGACTTTCTCAGCTTTATTTATCCAGAGCAAACGTCATTGTTCGCCAAGCCCAAGGCCAAGAATTCACTGAAGAGGAGAATGATCAGTTGGTGGCCCTGTTGAGTGCTGCTATAGCAAGTGCTCAGAATGCGGTTACCAAAGATAGAAGTAATTATGGAAACTACGTTAACTTGGGTGTTGTGTATAGACAGGCATTAGTTTTAGGGGTTACTGGATCGTATGAAGAGGCAATAAAAACTTTTGAAATAGCCAAAGAATTGAATCCAAAGTCTCCAGCAATTTATCTCCAGATTGCAAGAACTGAAATCGCAAATAATGATTTAGAGAAGGCTAGAGAAAATATCGCCAGAGCTCGTGATTTGAAGCCAAACTATACTCAAGCTATATTCCTTTTGGCTCGAATAGAGATTTCTGAAGGTAATATTGAGTCAGCTATCCAACAAGCTCGACAAGCCCTACAGACCGCACCAAGAAATCCAATTGTTCATTTCGAGTTAGGTCTTTTGTATTTCAACGATGGTCAGTATCAACAAGCAGTTGAAGCGTTTGAAAGAACTCTTGATTTAGCTCCAACATATTCGAACGCTAATTATTTCTTAGGGTTAAGTTACTTCCAATTAGGAAGAATTGAAGAATCTGTGCAGAGGTTTGATGTTTTGATTGAAACTGTACCTGGTAATGAATTCCTTATTAGAATTAGAGAAAATATCAGAGCAGGACGAGACGCTCTAGATGGACTTTCTGGTAATATTTTCGATGATAATCTGGAGCCAGACGACTCTTTACCTCTTGATGAAGAAGGTGAAGATTTATCTGAACCTGAAGAAGAGGAATAATTTTTTGTTTCTAAAAAACTTAATAAAATAAAAAACCTGATTAAGTTCAGGTTTTTTATTTAGAGATATAATTTGTGATATAATTTGTTTATTAGATAATTTTTGTGAAATTTTTAAAATTAATAATAATTTGTGGGGTTCTTATTTTTCCTACCCATATTTATTCCCAGATGGGTTATGAGGTAGTGATAGATGGTTTAGATGTCGGAGTTGGTGATATAGTTGTCAGAGATTACACTACTGGTATTTTTAAAATTTCTGAATCAGAAGATGCTTTTAATGTTTTTGGTGTGGTTTCCAAAAAACCTCAATTTTTTTTAAGAACTGATAATCTAAATGAAGGAACCTCTGTTGTTAGGATTGGACAGTTGTTGGTCAACGTTTCTCTTTTAGGGGGGGATATTAGTAAAGGGGACAGACTAACAACCTCGGCGATTCCAGGCTTTGCAATGAAGGCAAACAAAAGTCATAAATATATTTTTGGAATTGCTGATGATGATTTTAATCAAGAAAATGCTCAAAGACAAATATATCATTCAGGTAGCCCTAATCCTGTTTATGTCGGACAGATTGCTGTTCAATTAAAAATTGGTTCTACTCAGAAAACAGAGGTTACAGGAGGTGGTGAGGAATCAGATGTTAGAGATCAAATTAGCAGGTCCTCTGTTTCAATAGGTGATTTTGTTTCTGTTAACTTACAAAGTATTAGAGATTTAACAGAGGAAACTGCTAGCGGAGTAGCTAGTAATTTAAGAGATACAGGTAGTCAAATTATTGCACAAGTTTTATCTACTGGAGGTTTGTTTGTTGGTTTTGCTAGTTTGTTTAGTTTACTTTTTGCGAGCTCTGTTTTTCTAGATTTTATCTTTGCTCCGTTAAGGATATGGGCACTAATTCAGTCTAGAGTTAGTTTTAGAAGTAGAGGTAAACCATGGGGGACAGTTTACGACGCCGTTACCAAACAACCACTTGATCCAGTTTATGTAACTCTAGAGGATGAAAACAAGCGAGTAAAGAAAACAGTCATTACAGACCTTGATGGGCGTTATGGATTTTTGGCAGAGCCTGGGCGCTACAAAATTAAGGTAGAAAAAGCTAACTATTCTTTTCCTTCTAAGATAATGGAAAAAAAGCGTAGCGATAGTCTTTATGCGGATATATATTTTGGAGATTTTTTTGAAATCAAGTCTGAAAATGAGGTTATTTCAAAAAATATTCCTATGGATTCAGAAAGATTTGATTGGAATGAATTTGCAAAACAAAGGTTGGGAGTTATGAATTTCTATTCATATGCTAATGAAATTAAAGTAGTGTTGTCTAGGGGGTTCTTTTACCTTGGTTTTATCGCTTCTTTAATTTTGGTTATGGTTTTACCAGTGTGGTACAACTATTTAATATTTTTGCTATATCTGATTGTTTTAATATTAAGATTTGTGTTTAAAAAAAGAAAATACGGAAGTATTACTTATCTAACAAACAATAAGCCACTTTCCTACGCTATTTTAAATGTGTATTCATTAAAACATAGTCAAGAAATTCTAAAAACATCATGTGATAAATTTGGTAGATTTTTTGTCCTCATTCCAAATGGAGATTATTACGTTACTGTAGATGAAAAAATAGGGGAGAATAATTATAAAAAAGTTTTTACTTCAGATGGTGTTAAGGTTAGAAATGGTATTTTAAATAATAAATTTAAGGTTTAACTATACATCGTAAGATTTGGTGTGATATAATCCTATTTAAGAGTTGTGTAATGAATTAAGCGTTATTAATTATACTTTTTTTGATGTTAAGTGTTTTTATTTATGAATAAGATAGGTATTAAAAAAGCTCTGTTTTGCTTTACCTTATTTGTCTTTCTGTTTAGCTACCAAGTTGCAGAATCTCAGGTTGGACAACAGTTAAGTGTTTCGGGTGAATTTGTTAGTCCTGGAGATATAGTCGTTAGTGACAGGCTATCAGGCCGTTTTCAGTTATCTAACCAACCGAGTTCTCCTAATATTTTCGGTATTGTGGTTGAGAGACCTGTTATGGGTTTTAGGTCAGACACTGATGAAGGTGGATTTATGGTTGTGCGTACCGGGCAGGTATTGGTTAACGTCTCATTATTAAACGGGCCCATAAAATCAGGTGATCCTTTAACCACATCACTCGTATCGGGTCATGCAATGCTTGCTTCCGAAGAGCATAGGTATTTAGTTGGAGTTGCGTTGGAAAATTTTGATGGTACTGGAGAAAATGTTTCTGAGATAATAGTGCCAGATCGAGGTCAGGCTGTTTTGACGGGGAAGATTAGAGTAGATTTGCAAATTGGTTCTAGGTCAATCGAAGAACAAACAGGGGAGGACCCTGAAAATTTAGATGAAGGTGTCTTATCTTCTTTTATAAACAACTATATTGAAAACCCTTGGGTTACTGTGGTTCGTTATCTATTAGCTACTTTGGTAGCTCTAGGTTCTATTTATCTGTCCTACAGATTCTTCCAACTTAATGTTGGTGGAGGTCTTTCTGCTTTGGCTAGAAATCCATTAGCAAAATCACCAATACAAAAGATGATAATTCTTCATATCACAATCATGATTTTCATTAGTCTGGCAGGTTTAAGTTTGAGTGTGTTTATTTTGGTTCTGCCAATCATATATCTTTAGTTTATAAATTTATTGTGTTATAATTTATATTATGAGTATTTTTGAAAACGATATATTTATCATTACTTTAATTTCAGTTTTATTTATTGTGAGTTTTATTTTTTGGCTCTCTGTTTACTTTGTTGTTAGTCGTTTCAAAAGTTTAACAAATCCTGTCTATGAGCAAATAATTGAAAAGGCTAATTCTGATGCATCAAAAATCAATCAAAAGGCTCGAGAAGAAGCTGACTCTGTAAAATCGGAGGCAGTAAAGTCAGCTAACGAATATTTAATTGAAGCAAAGGGTGGTGCTGAATTAATTAGGCAGAAGTTTGAACAAGAGCTGGAGTCTGTTGGTTCCGAATTTCGTAATTCTATTGTCTCGCAAAACCAAAATTTAGTTAATTTTTTTACTGAACAAAAAGCTGTTTTTAAAAAATCTATAGATGATTCTGTGAATTCTGTTTCAAACGATGTTCTTTCTAAAGTAGAGTCAATTAAATCAAATATTGAGGAGGTCACAAAAAAACTTGAGCAAGAAATAAACTCAATCAAAGACACTGAAGCAGAAAATTTCAAAACAGTTATATCGAAAGAGCTTGAGGAATCTAAAAGACAGATTGCAGATTATAGAAACGAGAGACTTAGGTTGGTTGATGAGCAGATTGCTTTGTTAGTTGAAAAGACAACTCAAATTACCTTAAAAAGATCCCTTAGTGCTGACCAGCATGCTGATATAATCAAACAAGCTCTTGAAGAGGCTAAAGAAGGAGGAGCTTTTTAATAATTTTTTGAGGTATGATAAATGTAGATGAGATTGTAATTTCTAATACATACACTAGATCAGATTTTCTATTTCGCTTTTCATTAATAAAAAGATTTTTAGAAAAAGTAGAGTTTACTTCAGATCTCAATGACCTTAGTTTTACAGAAAAAGTACATAATTTTTTAGAATCAGAAGAAGTCGACAGTTATCATTCTGAATCATTTAGCCAGTGGGGAGAAGAATTTTTTGACGTTCTAAAATCTGGTGATTTTTACAAGAACCTTAGGGATTTCTATGAAAGAATAGAATCTGGCCGGTTTTTCACTTTAACAGTTCCTGTCTCATTAGAACAAAATATTCAGAGAGAAATAAGTTCGTGGATAAGAGACAGGATTGGACAAAAGGTTTTGGTTAACATAAGAATTGATAATAAGTTAACTGCTGGTTGTCGTTTTACTTGGTGTAACCAGCAGTATGACTTTACATTTAGAAAAATGAGACAAGATAGACATAATCATATCGTAGAATCTGTAAAAGATGTTTTGTCTAATACTGTGATATAATTATAAAAATGATCCCTAAAATAACACATCAGGAAATAGGCTCAGTGACAGCTGTTAATGGATATTTGCTTAAAATTAAAGGCTTACCCTCAGCTAAAGTTAATGACATAATTGTAAGTAGAGAAGGGGAAAGAGCAAAGGTTCACGCTTTGTATGCTGAATATATAGTTGCTCTGCTTTTGGAAAAAACTACAGTTTCAACAGGTACACAGTTTTATATACACTCAGCCAAACTATCAATCTCGGTCGGAGACCATATTAAAGGTAAGGTCCTAAATGCTCTGGGTGATATTATTCTTGATAATAAAAAAACATCAGGTTCTTATGGGCCAACCGAACCTTTATTGTTTGACGCTAAAGCTCCTGGAGTGGATGTAAGAAGTTTTATTAGTAAACAGCTTGTTACTGGATTTAGTCTTATTGATATAATGGTCCCGATTGGTAAGGGGCAGAGAGAGTTAATCTATGGGCCTATTCATAGTGGTAAACAAAAGTTTTTAAGAGAGGTGATAGTTAATCAAAAAAAACACAACACACTTTGTATTTATGCAGCTGTCGGAAAACCAATTTCATTCGTTGAAAACTTAAAGAATTTTTTAAAGAATAAAGGAGTTGAGGACAATACTATAATAGTCTCTGCTCTTTCTGATGAACCTGCTCCAATGATAACAATTGCGCCATCCACTGCCTTTCTAATCGCAGAATATTTTTCAAAAAAAGGAGAGGATGTTCTTTTGGTTATAGATGATATGTCGATGCACGCAAATTATATTAGAGAAGTTGCTTTACTTGCTGGGGAATTACCCGGAAAGGAATCTTATCCAGGTGATATCTTTTATCAGCAGGCACATTTGATGGAAAGAGCGGGAAGTTTTAAAAACGGTGGTAGTATAACCCTCCTTCCTGTTTTAGAAACAAATGTTGAAAATTACACCAGTCTTATATCTACAAACATAATGGCATCAACTGACGGTCATTTGTTTTTTACCACAAACAAAGAAGCCGAAGGTTATCTTCCTGCTGTTTCTATTTCTAAATCGGTTACTCGTATCGGACATTCTACACAAACCGTTTTGTCTCGTGAACTTTCAACTAAACTCCGATCTGTTTGGGCAGAATACCCTAAACATCAAGAGTACAGCAGGTTCGGTACCCAAGTTAGTGGTTACACAAAAAAAATTCTTAAACAGGGTTCTGTCTTGCAGGAACTTTTAAATCAAACGGAGACTGATTTAATAGAGTTTGAGATACAAATCCTGTTGCTATCAATTGTCTTTACGGACTGGATACACAATGATGAAAATGATTTGAGTCTAATCAAGTCGGCAAAAAAAGATATAATCAAATTACTCAGGACCCACAGGGGCTTTTGGGAGTCAAAAAATTTAGTCTTGAAGGGTGAAATTTCGTTTGACAATTTTCTAAAGGAATTTTCAAAAAATATTAATTTACTGGACAAAATATGCCTTCCATACAAAAACAAAGAGCAGAATTAGAAAATATAAAGAGTATACAGATGATATCGAGGGTGATGAGAGATGTCTCTGTAAACAAAGTCAAGAATTTAAAAGAAACTTTTGAAAGAAATTTGGAATTTTATAATTCCATAGGTCATGCTTTTAGTAGCGTAAAACAATTAATTTATCAATACCATCTAGGTTTTGCTGCTGAGTTAAAAAAAAGACCTACGGCTCATATTGCAATCACCTCTAATCATCAGTTTTATGGTGATTTGAACCAAAAGGTTGCTGAAGTTTTTTTAAAAAAATGGGACGAGGTTGATGACAAACTAATGATTGGAAAAACTGGCAAGAACTATATTGACTCAGACCCAAAATCAAAGAAATGTTTGTTTATGAATTTTGAGGAAGATAACCCAACCAGAGATGAAATATATAAAGTAGTTGGTTGGTCTAAAAAGTATGATAAAATAATTGTATATTACCCTAAGTATGAAGATCCGCTTCATCAGGTGGTTACATCAATAGATATATCTCAAATTTTAGATTTCAAGGAACCAGAAAGTTTAGAAAGGTATATTTTTGAGCCAGACCTAGCAACGATACATGATTTTTTTACGACACAGATTCAGTACATTCTTTTCCAAAGAATAATGCTCGAGACTGACTTATCAAGAACTGCAACTCGACTAATCAGAATGGATTCTGCAGAGCATTCTGCTTCGGAAATGTATAAAAAAGAAAATTTCGAGTTAAGAGAAGCTATCCAGATAGAACAAGATACTGAATTATTAGAAACCATAAGTCGATTATCACAATGGAAGAATTAAATAAAAATAAATTTGTCGGCCATGTTATAGAAGTTAGAGGACAAAAGGCTGTGATTTCTTGTGAGTCTGTTTACCGTCCAGATTTAAATGAACTACTGATTGTGGAGGGTAAACCCAATGCTAGGCTTGAGGTTTATTCCTACAAAGATGATCATACTCTGAATGCACTACTTCTTTGCTCCCCTCAAGAAATTTCAAGACAGACTAGGATAGTAGGAACAGGTGTACCTATCAAAGTACCTGTCGGAAAGGAGGTTTTGGGAAGGGTTATGGATCTCTATGGTGAACCGCAAGATAACGAAGGCCCTATTAATACTCTGAATAAAATTAATATTCATACCGGACAATCAGATGAAAATTCTAATGAGAAAGAAAATATAACTTTTAGAACTGAAATACAAGAAACAGGTATTAAAATGATTGATTTTTTCACACCTCTGCCAATAGGTGGAAAGCTTGGTCTAATCGGTGGTGCTGGGGTAGGAAAAACTGTCTTGATGACAGAGCTACTTTATAACATCGGACAGAAAGAAAACACTGTATCAATATTTGCTGGTATTGGTGAACGTACACGAGAAGGGTTTGAATTGTGGCAAACATTGAAAGAGTCTAATCTTCTTTCAGAGACAGCTCTTGTTCTTGCTGGTATAAATGAAAATGCAGCAATTCGTTTTCGTGTTGCGTCTACAGCAGCAAGTTTAGCTGAATATTTTAGAGATACAGAAAAAAAGGACGTACTTTTCTTTATAGATAATGTTTTTAGATTTGTTCAGGCTGGAAGTGAGCTCTCAGCCGTTCTAGAAATAACTCCTTCTAAGTCAGGATACCAACCAACTCTTCAAACTGAAGTAGCTAATTTTCAAAATAGATTACAAAGTAGGGGAGAGAGATCAATCACTTCAGTCCAGACTGTATATTTACCAGCAGACGAATTAACAAACCCTGCAGTAACTGCAACGCTACCATATTTGGATGTAGCTGTTGTCCTCTCACGTGATGTCCATCAAGCAGGAAGATTGCCAGCGGTTGATCCTTTTCACTCACGCTCCTCTTTGGTTAACAAGGAAAACCTCGGTCAAAAACATTATTCGACAGTCACAAGATCTATTGAAATGTTGAATAGTTTTAATCGGCTAGAAAGAATTGCTGCAATAATTGGTGAGGAGGAACTTTCACTTGAAAATCAAAAAATATATTTGAGAAGTCAGCAGTTAATGAATTATATGACGCAACCATTCTTTACTGCTGAGATGCATACAGGTAGGAAGGGCGTGAAGGTGTCAAGGGATGATGTTGTAGATGATGTTTTGGAAATATTAAACGGAAGGTTTGATAATGTATCAGCAGAAAAATTTAAATACATCGGCAATCTAAAAGATTCTAATATTAAAAAGTAATATTATATTGCAGAGTATATTTTAATGTAGTTGTCTTTTAAATGCATCACTGACCTAGGTAGTGATATTTTTTTTGTCTGACCGGACTCTTCTCTAATAACAACTGGTCCTTCTAGTAGAATTGATATGAAATTTGCGTGGTAGGGTAGTATATCGAATTCACCATGAATATTTTTAGCGCTTACAGAGAAAGCTTTTCCTTTCCATATATTCCCATCAATTTTTTGTATTTCCAAATCTATAGTGGGTTTTGCTTGAGGTTCTTTCATAAAATAAATTATATCATATATAAGAAAATAAATAACTAGTGTAACGAGATACTCATATTTATAGCCGTATCTCGTTTTGTGATAAATATTATTAAACAGTTTGTTTTTTTGAGATAGTTTATTAGGTCTGATGATTTTTAGAAAAATATGATTATATACGATTTTAATTAAAAATCAGCTGGATACTTGTATTCTTAGTGTGTGGAAGAGTAAATCGAATAGAAATCATAAGATTTATTACATTTTACTTGTAAAATGAGGAATTCTAAAAAAAATCAATAAAACAATCCAACTAAAAAACTTATCCACATATTAGTATAAACAGATTTCCTCTATTTGATATATGTGTTAAAATTAACTGTAAGTTGGTGATGTTTATTGTTCAGAATATTTACGAGATGACTATGTTTTTAGATGTATCTCGGTATATCTGATTTTTCTATAAAATTCCAGAATGAGTGAATTTGATAATAAAATAAAAAATTTAGTTTCCACGAAAGAAGCCTCTAAAATAACTGGCTATACTTCGGATTATGTGGGCCAGCTTTCTAGAGCAGGTTTAATTGGTGCTGAAAGAAAAAAGAACGGAAGAGGTTGGTTAATTGATCGAGAGAGTATTTTAGAATACAAAAAGAAATCACTCGAAAACATTTCTTGTAGGTCAAAGGAATCATTCAGTACTTCATCCATAAAAAAAAGTTCAAGTTCTGTTTCCTCAAAAAATACTGAAGCTATAGTTTCAAAATATAAAGACAAGTGGATTAAATATAACGAGGGCGATAATTTTTCTGACGCCGAGTCGTTTTTAAATAATTCAAAGAAGATTTTTGTTAAGGCTTCAATCATAGCAATTATTGTTTTCTTCTTCGGTTCGGTTTTAACTTTTGCTTCTTTAAACGGAACTGTTGGTAAGGCTGTAGATAATGTAGCAAATATAATTAAGAACAGTTCTTCTGAAATGCCCGCTCTATCTTTTTTGGGATTCAATAATAATCAACGTTCAGAATTTGGAGAGTTTGATAGACAAAATTTACTTGCTCAGGCTGATCCAACTGATCCTGTTTTTATAGGATTCGATCAGTTTGGTTTTGATGATTCTCTTAACGATGAGTTTGTTGGAGGTATCTTCCAGGACCTGGTTAGTGATTATAGTATTTTGGAATTTAATGTTGATTTAATAATCAATAACGATTTGATCGTTAATGGTCTTACTGAGCTTACTTCCTTCTCTGCTTCTGGATTATCCAACTTAAATAATTTAGTCGCTGGAGAAACAACTCTTCAGTCACTAACAGTGGATGGTCTTACTACACTTTCTGAACTTTCTGCCACAGATTCCTTTTTTGATAGTTTAGAAGTTTTTAATATAACAAATTTAAATGAACTATATGTTGCGGACGGTTTAAATGTGTCTGGTTTGAGTTCGTTAGCAAACACCAATATAGAAGGTGTGTTAACAGTAGATGGAATGATGAACGTATCAAATCAATTAAGAGCTTTGGGTGGAATAACAACTGGTGGTGAAATAATTGATTTAGAAGGAGGTGATATTGTCGGTATTGATTTAGTTAGATCTTTAAGACAGGGCACAAATGTAACTATTAGTGATTTAGGTGACGGGTCTTTTGAAATCTCTGCCAGAAGTGGAGGAGGTGGAGTTAGAAGTTTAGAAGGACAATCAGGAGTTCTAACATTACAAAGTATCGGTGGTATTTTAGGTTCGGCTAATGTTGGTGAATTAACATTTTGGTCAGACGAAAGTTCTGTTTCAGGTTCTAGTGGTTTAACCTGGATGAATGACACACTTGCTGTATCTGGAACTTTTTCATTATTTGATCAAAATGAATTTAGATTTTACTACGGAGACGATACAACAAAGTATGTTGGTTTTAGAGCGCCAGATAGTATGGCAACCTCTACTGATTCAATGGTCTGGACTTTACCTGGTCAAGACGCAAATCATGGTCATGTTTTGGGTACTGACGGTGATGGTAATTTAAAGTTTTTTGTAGTTGATGGTGTTTCCACCGCTTCTATTTATGGAGCACCTGAGGATGGAATGATTACCTTCTGGAGGGATGGGGATACCATAATGGGTTCGAGTGAACTATATTGGGATGATAATCTTTATAGATTCGGAATTGGAACCAGTACCCCTCAAGCTGATCTGCATGTTGTGGGAGAAGCTTTGTTTGGTTCATTAACTATTGGCGGTGATACATTTACTTCACTTGCTGGACAAGGTCTTGGTGTTATTGGAAATACTTTGGCTTTCGATGATGTTTGGGGAGATGGTCGTTACTATACACAAAGTGTTGCTGACGGTGAGTTTGTGGCTGTAACTGGTGACACAATGTCTGGAGCGTTAATTATAAACAATGATTTAAGTGTTTTTGGAACAACTACAATTGACGCCACTACTGTTATTAACGGAATTACATACAACTGGCCGGGATTAGGAGGAAACTCTAATCAAGTTCTAACAACTGATGGTGATGGAAATCTTTTCTGGACAAATTCTGGAGGTAATGTGTCAGGCTCTGGTACATCAACCCAACTTGCTCTCTGGGACGGTACTAGCACACTAACTGGTTCTCCAATTACCTGGAACGGATCAGTCTTAGACATAGACGGAAACATCTCAGCTAACAACCT
>SKHG01000043.1 GCA_007117035.1 Candidatus Campbelliibacteriota bacterium | reverse complement strand
TTTTTTTATTATTAATAGTATAATTAATATAGTAAGTTAAAGGTCGATAGTTATTATTAATATATTTAATTTAATTAAAATATGAATAACAACTTAGATACCGTTACTATTGATTTCGCATTAAAGCTTTGGGTTGATTTTCTTAGCTTTTTACCTCTTCTTGTTTTAGGTCTTTTAATTATTGTTTTTGGATGGCTTTTTTCAATTGGAGTTGGTAAAATTGTTTCCGAAGTTTTAAAGAAATTAAGACTTGATCAAACTTTTGAAAAAGAAGGATGGAAGGAAGCCATGGAAAAAGCAAAGATAAACATAAGTGCTTCCCAATTTATTGGATCTATCATTAAATGGGTTCTTTTCATAGTTTTTCTTTGGATCACCTTAAACACTTGGGGCCTTACTCATTTTGCAAATTTCATGGAAAGAATTATTGAGTATATACCCAATGTTGTAGTTGCTTCATTAATTTTTGTAGTTGCAGTTATTTTAGCTGATTTCTTAGCTAAAATTATTGTTGCTTCTACAGAAAAAGCTAAATTTACCCATACTCATTTGGCAGGAGAAATTGTTAGATGGGCTATTTGGATATTTGCCTTGTTTGCTGTATTAATTGAATTAGGAATAGCAAGAGAACTTTTATCAATTTTATTTACAGGAATTGTTGCTCTAATAGTTTTAGCTGGAGGTATTGCATTTGGGCTTGGAGGAAAAGATGTAGCAGGTGATCTTTTAAAAGATCTTAAAAGAAAACTAAAAGGATAATTTTTAGGTAAATTTTTTGCATCAAAGGGAGGGATAATAAAAACCTCCTTTTGATTGTAAAAAAACTTGACAAACAATTTTAAATTGATATTATTACTAGCGTAAGAGAATAGATTATTTTTTATAAGTAATGATAAAAAAAATAAATAAAAAAGCAGTAGAAAAAAAGGATGGTTGATAATTCTAATTTTTAAGATTTATCAAAATCACTCCTTGAGTGTTTTTTTATTTTAAAAATCATTTGGTGATTGAAAATAATTGTTTTTAATCACGAAGTGATTTTATTTTGAGAACTTTGAAAATTTAATTGTAATTATTAATTACTAGCCAAAAATTGCATTTTACAGGCAAATGGTGGATGCCTTGGGATATCGAGGCGATGAAGGACGTGGCGTAACTGCGATAAGCTTCGGGGAGGTGTTAAGCAACCTTTGATCCGGAGATTTCCGAATGGGGAAACCCTCTACGGTAAAGCCGTAGAATCCCGTGAAAACGGGAGGCGATACCCGCTGAAGTGAAACATCTCAGTAAGCGGAGGAAAAGAAAAAAAGCCAACTTATGTTGGAATATTTCCTTAGTAGCGGCGAGCGAAAAGGAAAGAGCCTAAACTTTATTCTTTTTTGAATAAGGGGTTGTAGGGTAAATATGTTCCGTTTTTAACGGAAGAGAGTTTAAAAGTAAAAATTATTAGTTGAATGTTCTGGAAAGAACAGTCATAGAGGGTAATAACCCCGTAAACGAAAATAGTTTTTCGCTCTTTGTATTTATTCCTGAGTACTTCAAGGAACGATAACCTTGAAGGAAGCAGGCAGGACTAAACTGCCAAGGCTAAATACTACGATATCACCGATAGTGAACCAGTACCGTGAGGGAAAGGTGAAAAGTAGCCCGGTGAGGGCGGTGAAATAGAACCTGAAACCATTTGCTTACAAGGAGTCAGAGTCCTGTTTACAGGATGATGGCGTGCCTTTTGCAGAATGAGCCAACGAATGGCTGTTAATCCTTTGTCTAATCCCGTTTCGGGAGGAGGCATAGCGAAAGCAAGTCTTAAATGGGCGTTCCGTTTTACGGAAAGGGTTAGCAGACGACCCGAAGCCAGGCGAGCTTGCCATGACCAGGATGAATCCCGCAGAAATGCTGGAGGAGGTCCGAACCCGTAGATCGTGCAATATCTTGGGATGAGTTGTGGTAAGAAGTGAAAAGCTAATCGAGCCTGGGAATAGCTGGTTCTCCCCGAAATAGCTTTAGGGCTAGCGTCTTTGTAAGTTCCGGGGGTAGAGCACTGGATGGGATTTCGTGGGGAAACCTAGATCTTCCAACTAAACTCCGAATACCGGAAATATAACACAAAGGCAGTCAGACTGTGGGGGCTAAGCTCCATGGTCAAAAGGGAAACAGCCCAGATCTTCATCTAAGGTCCCTAAATTCGAACTAAGTGTAAGCAAGGAGGTGGAATTCCTCAGATAGTTAGGAGGTTAGCTTAGAAGCAGCTATCCTTTAAAAAGTGCGTAACAGCTTACTAACTAAGGGGTTTTGCGCCGAAGATTTACGGGGCTAAGTTCGATACCGAAGATAAGGACTCCACTTTTAGTGGAGTGGTAGGGGAGCATTCTTCTTTCACTGAAGGTAAGTCGTGAGTCTTGCTGGAGAGAGAAGAAGAGAGAATGTTGGCACGAGTAACCGCAATTCCGGTGAAATCCCGGAACACCGAAAGCCTAAGGTTTCCTTGGCAATGTTAATCAGCCAAGGGTTAGGCGGGCCTAAGGCGTAGCCGAAAGGTGAAGTCGATGGACAGCCGGTTAATATTCCGGCCCTCCTGTATTGATTTCTAGAAGGGGACGGAGATTAGTAGTTTCTGTGCGTTATTGGATTCGCATTGTTTTTTTGAGGAGAAATCCAAGAAATGACAGAAGATTTGCTTTCGGGTGAATCAACAGAAATGAGCAATCTTCCCAGAAAAGCTTTCTAGGAGCTAAATTAATATAGGATCCGTACCGTAAACCGACACAGGTAGGCAGGCGTAAGAGTGCCAAGGTGAACGGGTGATTCCTCGTTAAGGAACTCGGCAAATTAGTGTCCGTAAGTTAGCAATAAGGACTGCCTATCTTATACTTGTATAAGATGGGCCGCAGCGAAAGTACCCCTGGCGACTGTTTATCAAAAACACAGGTCCCTGCTCAACTCGTAAGAGGATGTATAGGGGCTGAGGCCTGACCAGTGCTGGAACGTCAATCCTGCAGGTCTACTATACCTCATTGCGTTTAATTTATATTAAACATAGTGAGGTGTAGTAGGCTTAGTGGGTGAAGCGCCAGTAAACGTCCGCGGTAACTATAACCGTGTTAAAGTAGCGTAATCTCTTGTCGGGTAAGTTCCGACCTGCACGAAAGGTTTAACGACTGGGGGGCTGTCTCAACGAGGAGCCCGGTGAAAATGCAATACCGGTAAAGATGCCGGTTACCTGCGGCTAGACGGAAAGACCCCGGGAGCTTTACTATAGCTAGACATTGGGTTTTGATTTTAGATGCGAAGCGTAGGTGGGAGACTTTGAGTCTCACTTTTCGGAGTGAGAGGAGTCGCCAATGAGACACCACCCTTTTAAAATCTTAATTCTAATCCCGCTTTTAGTGGGAGACCGTGTCTGGTGGGTAGTTTAAGTGGGGCGCTTGCCTCCTAAAGAGTAGCGGAGGCGTTTATAAGGTCAGCTAGCTCCGGATGGAAATCGGAGTGATTGTGTAAAGGCATAAGCTGGCTTTACTGCGAGACGGATATGTCGAGCAGTTGGGAAACCAGAACTTAGTGAACCGACCGCGTGTTTGGTAAATTTATTTGCCAAAATAGGTTTTAGAAGCGCGGGAGATCATCAGATAAAAGCTACCCCGGGGATAACAGGCTAGTAGGGCCCGCGAGTCCATATCAACGGCCCTGTTCGGCACCTCGATGTCGGCTCATCACATCCTGGAGGTGAAGCAGCTTCCAAGGGTTTGGCTGTTCGCCAATTAAAGTGGTACGCGAGCTGGGTTCAGACCGTCGTGAGACAGGTTGGTCCCTATCTACCGCAGGCGTTGAGTATTGAAGAGATTTGCTCCTAGTACGAGAGGACCGGAGTGAACTAACCTCTGGTGTACCAGTTGTTCCGCCAGGAGCATTGCTGGGTAGCTAAGTTGGGAAGGGATAAGCGCTGAAAGCATCTAAGCGCGAAGCCTACTCTAAGATTAATACTCATTAGACCCCTCAAAGACTATGAGGTTGATAGGCTGTAGGTGTAAGTTTCGTAAGAAATTTAGCCGAGCAGTACTAATAGGTCGGGGCAATTTTTGGCTAGTTTTTAATGGTTACAATTAAAATTTTCATAAAATTGAGGTTTTTATAAGGGGATTATACTGAGAGTGCTCCACCTGTTCCCATTCCGAACACAGAAGTGAAATCTCTTAAGGCCGATGGTAGTCTTTATGGCAAGAGTAGGTCGTCCCCTTATAAAGATCTTAATTTAAATATCATTCATTCTCTTTAATAATCTTATGAATGGATTGAAAGTAAAAAACAATAATAAAAGAAATAAAAACATAACTACGTTTGCGGTAGTTATTTTTTTTACAATTGTTTCTTTGTTTTTTTTAAATA
>SKHG01000011.1 GCA_007117035.1 Candidatus Campbelliibacteriota bacterium | reverse complement strand
GCGGCTCGCTGTCACTCCAAGTGTTCGTGACATACTCCGCCGTTCGAGTCATCACGAAGGTGTAGAAATACACCTTCTTCACCACCTCACTCACTTCATTCGTGAGCCGGAGAGAGGACTCGAACCCCCGACCTATCGCTTACAAAGCGACTGCTCTACCAACTGAGCTACTCCGGCAATAAAATTAATTTTCAAAACTCTATTGAATATACTACATAATTACTCTTTTCCCAAATCATTTACATCCTCATCTTTTTTCGTTGGTTCAGGTAATGACATACGATTACGACGGATATGACTTTCTCGCAAACCATCGAGTATTTTTAAATATCGATTACTTAAAAAAACCCGAGAGTTTCTATAGAAAATAACAAGTGGTTCGTACAACCTAACTCTTATAAAAAATAGGATGTATTTAATCAAATGAACAGAGAATCTGATTACAGTGAATCGAAATCTTTTAATCGGTTCATCAAATTTTTTAAAAAAGTTCGTTATTTCAAAAATCCGTTGAGAACGAAACTCATTTATTTTATATGCCAAAAAAGAAATAATCAATATAACAGAACTAAAAAATAATGTTATTAAGGCAGTTGCCATTTTTTAAAAAATTAATGTCCAACAACGAATCTCTCAAATTTAGAAACTTTGATTCTCTCTCCAAATTTTTGAACTGCCTGCTCTATTAGTTGCTGAATAGTTATGTCAGAATTTTTAACAAAGGACTGGTCTAGTAATGTCCTTTCACTAAAATGTGAATCGATCTTACCTTGTAGCGCTTTTTTTCTTACATCTTCTGGCTTATCCTGCAAATCTTTAGCAAACATTTCTTCAACAGACTCCTGATCTTCTTTAGAAATATCTTCTTTAGAAAGATAAAGAGGAGAACTAGCAGCTATGTGCATAGCTATATCATAAGCTAAAACTTTGAACTCTTCGTTTTTAGAAACAAAATCAGTCTCACATGAAAGTTCTAACAAAACTCCGACTGAACCACCAGTGTGAATATAGGACTGAATAATTCCTGAACCAAGTTCACGATCCTGTTTTTTCTTTGCTGTCTCTCCGCTTTTTTGCTGAATAACAGCTAAGGCTTTATCCATATCACCACCAGTTTCTTCCAAAGCTTTCTTACAAGCCATAATAGATATTCCAGTTCTGTCTCGAAGCTCTTTTACTTGCTGAGTTGATATCTCCATACTTAATATAAATTAATGTTAATTCGTAAATTTTTCTCTCTGACTCTTAAAATATATAAAAAACTGAGAAATAACTAAATCAAATTTACTCAGTTTTCTTAACCTCTCTCTCCCCTTCAGATTGTCCTTTTTTATAAGCATCAGCTAATACTGATACAAAATAATTGATACTGGCTTTTGAAGAATCGTTGGCTGGAATAGAGTAAGTAATCTTACTAAAATCACAGTCAGATCCCGAAAGACTCATAATAGGAATATTCAATGTAAGAATTTCATTGAATGCTATTTTTTCTTTTCCAACATCGACAATAAAAACTAAATCAGGCATTGAGTTTAATCTTCTTAGTCCAGAAAATCTACTCTCTAACTTTTCTCTTTCTCTATCAATCATTAGTCTTTCTTTTTTTGTGTACTTAGAAAGCTCTCCTTTATCTTGCTGAGCCTCTATCTCAACCAATCTCTCGAGTCTTTTTTTAATCTCATTGTGATTTGTTAATGTTCCACCAATCCAGCGTCCTGCAACATATGGCATCTCTATAGAATCAGCAGCTTTTTTGATTGACTCAAGCGCCTCCATCTTACTACTTACAAAAAGAATTTTTTTTCCTTTTCGTCCGTATTCTTCCATAACATCAAGAGACTCGTTTAGCATCTCGTCAGTTTTCTCAAGATCAAATATCTCTATTTTGTTCTTCATCCCAAAAATAAAGGGTTTTGCTGAAGGATGTCTTTTTGATTTAGTGTGAGTGTAGTGAGCACCAACATTAAAAAGAGGCATTAGATCATCTGCTGTTTTCTCTTCTTTTTTTGATTTAGTCTGTGTTTCAGTGGACATATGTTATATATTACAATCTAAAAAATTAATTTCATTTAAATATCAGTAAAAATCTATCAATAGTTGATTTAAGGAGTTTAGCAAATATGTTACCCGTATGCAACACCTAACATCTAGTTTTAACCAATATCTAGGGTAATTTAAGAATTTTCACCTTCTAACCTTTTCTTTTTGTATGTTTCTACTAAAAGAGATAGATTTCCTGATAATATTTCTTCTATATTGTTCCAACTCTCTTTTATTCGATGGTCAGTAATTCTATCTTGTGGGTAGTTATAGGTTCTGATCTTTTCTGACCGATCCGCAGTTCCAATCTGACCCTTTCTTTCTCCAGCATACTTTTTTGCTTCCTCTTCCTCGACCATAGCCTCGAGTTTAGCTGTTAGAATACTCAAAGCATTCTCCTTATTCTTTAACTGACTTCTCTCAGCTGTTGAACGAACATCTAAACCTGTTGGTTTATGTATAACCCTAACTGCAGTTTCAACCTTGTTAACATTTTGTCCACCAGCTCCACCAGACCGAGAAGTCTCGAACTCAAGATCAGCTGGGTTTATCTCAACTGTTGTTTTTTTTCTGATTGGCAAAATAGCAACCGAAGCTGTCGAGGTATGTATTCGACCCATCTTCTCTGTTGCAGGAACTCTCTGAACTCGGTGGACACCGGTCTCGAACATTAATTCTTCATAAACACCTTTACCTTTTATCTCAAAAATCGCTTCCTTAAAACCACCCAAAGCACTCTCTGAGCTGTTTAGAGATTTAAAATTCCAACCCTTATTCTCAGCATAACCCCGATACATTTCAGACAGTTCGTAAGCAAAAAGAGCTGCTTCTTCACCACCAGCTCCAGCTCGAACCTCGAGGATTACTTGATTAGGAAACTCTTCAACAGATTTTTCGGATTCCAATATTTGATCCATCTGTTGCCAAACTTCTTTTTTCTGCATCTCAACTGAATCAAGTTCTTCAGCCCCAAGTTCGCGCATCGAATCATCTCCTTCCATCAACGATCGCAAATCTGACTCTTGTTTTTCCAAATCAGAATACACCGACGCTAGGTATGCAGTCCGTTGATTTTCTTTAAAGCTCTCTAGCTTTTTAATAGTCTTTTCATCCATAGGAAAAACCCTTTACAGGGTAAGGAGTTTAATTTTGCGCTGATTTTTTAGGCTTAGTTTCTGTTGCAGCCTTCTGTCTAGCTTTGAATTTTTCAACTCTTCCTGCTGTGTCTAGAACCTTTTCTTGACCAGTATAAAAAGGATGGCAAGCGCTACAGATTTCTACCTGCAGTCTCTCATATGTCGAACCTATTTGAAATTCCTGACCACAGGAACAAGCAACTTTGGCATCGACGTGATATTGGGGATGAATTTTCTTTTTCATAATAGCAAAAACATATTAACATAGCCTAAATCCTATGTCCAATAAGATTCTAATTTCCTCTTATAAGATCGATGTCTCTTTGGATCGCTGCTGCATTACGCATCACACTGTCTCCATAACTTGCAACCCAAGCGCTTTGAGTACAGTCACTACCCGAAAAGTATCTACAGGCCGCCCTACGCTCAGCAGCATAGCCACCTTCAGCTGCTCCACGATCTTGTAGATACAAAGCAGAGGCAGCAAAGGCGTGTTCCGGATTCCAAGGGTTTGGAACAGAAACCCCAACAGCCTGAGCAATTCTGTTTTTCAACATATCCCATGTTGCTGGAATAAACTGCGCTGGACCCATGGCTCCACCCCAACCAGCTTGTTGAGGACAAGACAGCGGTTGACCATCAGGACTCAAACCTAACTCGTTCATCAAACGCACATATATAGTCTGGTCGTCACGCCAAGAATTATCATTCGGTCCCGGCATAATATCACGCCATGTCCTATCGTCCCCTGGTCGATTACAGGTACCAACATTAACACCAAATGTTCCGTCCTGTCTCATACCTGATTCTTGTTGAAAAACACCCAACAAAAATGCTGGTCTGACACCAGTTGCTCTTTGTGCTCTTTCAGCAAAAGCTAATGCTTGTTCGAAAGGAATGTCCGCAGAATCAACCAATGTAAACAATCTATTTCGAATCTCGGAGGCTCTTTGTTCACGTTCACGCAAAACTACCTCATACTGTACAGCTTGTTGTTCACTTAGAGACAAAAGTCTTTTTTGTTCAGCTTCTTTTCTCTCGATAGTTTGTTTTTCAGCCTCAATCATCATCCTAGCGTTTAGTTCCTGATCCTGTTGAGTACTCAAAGCATCTCGTTGTTCACTTTGCGCCTCACGCGCACTTCTAACATCATCTAGTGTTTGACCAACCGATCTTTGTAATACCTTAAAGTTTGTAACATCTACAAAAAATTCAGACAAACTTTTATTACTTAAAACAGCTTCAATTAAAGAATATGAACTTGTGTTGTAGCTTAATCTTAAAAGATGTGACAGGTGTATCCGACCTTCCTCTATCTTTTTCTCCAACTCTTCAATGGTTTCGGTCCTTTCCGAAATATCTTGCCCAAGTTGTCTAATATTTATAGTTCTAGCCTGAATGTTTAATCTAGCTCGCTGAATCTCAGCTGACAAAACTGCCACATCTCTTTCCAAAGACGAAGCTCTCTGTCTCTCAGAGTTTAAAATCCTTTCTTGTGCAGCAATCTGCGCCTCAACTTCCCTTAGCTCGGAACGAAGTTGGGCCTCCTCTTCAGGAGTTAGGGCTAAAGTAATAAATGGAAATAAAATTACTAAAAATAAAACCAGAAAAAAAGCAATTGAAAAAAACGACAATGGTTTCTGGTAGAAAAAAATATTTTTCATAAAAAAAGTGCTTGGATAAAAAATAATCTAAATTATTTTTTGTTTTCGTTCTCTTGTTTGGTGGAATCAGTTTCAGTCTCGCTGTCTGCCTTTCCTTTCTTCTCAACCTCAATTGATGATAGGTCTACCTCTTCTGTAACCTGTTCAGCTTCCTCCTTAGGTTCATAAACTGATGCTACGATATCTTCTGGATCATTTATAGCAGTAACTCCTTCAGGTAATTTAAGATCTGCAACTGAGATAAGACTGTCAAAATCTACCAAAGTAGATATATCAACATCTATGTGAGAAGGTAATTTTCTTGGATCTGCTTCAATACTCAACTCGTGAATAACCTTAACCAAAACAGCGCCTTTTTCTTTAATTGCTGGAGATACGCCGATAAACTCCAAAGGAACTTCAACTTCGGTCATTCGACCTTCTTCAAAGACATAGAAATCGACATGTCGAGGTTTAGAAGTTATGGGATCAAGATCAACTTCAGAGATTAAAGCATCAACATTACCTTCAGGAGATTTTAGAGTTATGATTGTTGATTCTCCAGACTGATGCCAGACTTTTTCGAAATCAACCATTGGTATCGAGATCGGAGTAGATTTTTGAACTCGACCATAATAAACACCAGGTAATACGCCATTCTTTCTTAAAGCTTGGACATCCTCAGAAACATCTCTTTTTTTCACTTCTATATCTGTCATATACAAAAGAATATACTATACTAGGAAAACAAAAGCAAGAAACAACACCTCTCTAAAATGAATACTTTTCTCTACAAATGAGATAACTAGACATTATTAGTCTAAAAACAACCTAGACTTTCAAAATAAATTAAATCTTTAGTTTTCTGTTAATTACCCCGAGCTTTTGTTCAACAACCTCAGAAACTTTTTCGATTGACTTAGACATATATCGGTAAGGTGCAATCTCGGAAGAGTCTTCTTGAAGGGCTTCCTCAATTCCCTTGCGATAGGCTCTTCGAATTTCTGTACTGATATGTACCTGACTTATCCCAGCCAAGACTGCAGAACGGATATCTTCGTCACTACTACCAGAACCACCATGCAAAACCAACGGAACTCCACAAGCTTCTCTAATTTCTTTTATTCGATCAATATGTAGTTTCGGATTTAGTCCCTTTCGCATCATTCCGTGAACTGTACCAACTGCTGGAGCCAAAAGATCAACTCCTGTTTCTTCCACAAACCTTTTTGCTTCTTCCGGCTTAGTAACTGTCTCTTTGGTCACAGCTGCCCCTTCTGGTAGTTCTTCTAAAACTTTTGATGAGCTACCGATATATCCAATCTCAGACTCAACTAAAATATTAGGGTCGACAGACCGTGCATACTCTACACACTTTTTAGTTTCAGTGATGTTCTCCTCCAAAGACAACATAGCGCCATCAAAAATAACTGAGTCGAACCCAGCATCAACCACCTCTTTAACTCTCTCAAAAGAATATGTATGGTCAGCATTTAAAAAAACTGGAAAATCATACTCTTCTTTTACGCTTTTGATAAAAGAAGCAATCTGTCTAACTCCCAAATGATCTCTTTCACCCTCTGATACTCCGATTATCACCGGAACCTGATGTTTTTGAGCTACTTTAAATATCCCCCAAAACATCTCAACACTAGTTATATTAAAGTGTCCAATAGCCACCTGTTCATTTTCTGCATCTGCTATAAACTGTTTTAAATTTTTCATAAATATATTATACACTCTTACAAATTTTTGGCGATGCAGTCTAGAAAAGTAAATCAACTCGATATAAATAAATAATATGTTAAGATATAGAAATATTACTAAATAAAATAAATATGGCAGAACAAAACAACGAGCAACTTGATTTTATTGCTATCGGCGATATGGTTACCGATGCTTTTATAAGAATTAAAGACGCTAGTGTACAGTTCGACCTTAGTCGAAACACCAAAAAACTTTGCTTTAGGTTCGGAGACAAAGTACCTTTTGAGTTTGTTGAAGTTGTGCGTGCAGTTGGCAACAGTGCTAACGCTGCAGTCTCTGCTTCTCGCTTGGGTCTAAACTCTCACCTAATTTCAGATGTTGGTGGTGACGAAGAAGGTAAAAAATGTCTTGAGGTTTTAAAAGAAGACAATGTCTCAACTAACTACATCACTACTCACAAAGATTTTGAAACAAACTATCATTACGTTTTGTGGTACGAAGAAGAGCGAACTATTTTGGTAAAGCATCAAGAATATCCATATGTACTACCTGATATAAAAAATACACCAAAATGGATATACCTAAGTTCTTTAGCTGAAAACTCTTTACCATATCACGATGCTATAGCTGAGTACTTGAAAAAAAATCCAGAAGTTAACCTAGCTCTCCAACCTGGAACTTTCCAGATGAAGTTAGGATACGAGAGACTGAAGGAACTCTACAAACTTGCAAAAGTATTCTTCTGTAATGTAGAAGAGGCCAAAAGAATACTAGAAATAAAAGACGAGGTTGAGATACAGACCTTACTACAAAAAATGCATGAGCTTGGCCCCGAAATCGTGGTTATCACTGACGGCCCCGAAGGTGCATATTCTTATCACAACAATGAAACTTGGTATATGCCGATGTACCCAGATCCAAAACCACCAACAGACCGAACTGGCGCTGGTGACTCTTTCTCCTCAACCTTTACAGCTGCCCTAGCGTTAGGAAAAGATGTTCCTGAAGCTCTTCGATGGGGGCCTGTTAACTCAATGTCAGTTGTTCAAGGGATTGGTGCTCAGAAAGGACTACTGACCAGAGAAAAACTAGAAGAGTTCTTGAGGAATGCTCCTGATCATTATGTAGCAAAAAAATTATCCTAAAATATTTAGACTAAGAATT
Organism: Candidatus Campbelliibacteriota bacterium; assembly: GCA_007117035.1. Lineage (GTDB taxonomy): Bacteria > Patescibacteriota > Minisyncoccia > Phycocordibacterales > CSBR16-193 > CSBR16-193. The sequence continues at coordinate 8,094 of SKHG01000011.1, read as the reverse complement.
TAAAAAAACAAAAACCTCAGGAATCTGAGGTTTTTGTTTTTTAAATAAAAATATCTTTTAAACAAACTACAACCTTTCTCTGAGCTCAAGTGCAGAGTTGTAGATACCTTGAATTCCCATTCCAAACTCTTCTATCAACTCTGCTGGAGTACCAGAGTGACCAAACTGATCATGAACACCTAAAAATTTAAGAAGAGTTGGATGTTCCTCGGAAAGAACCTCGGCTACAGCCGAACCCATTCCACCAACAACTTGATGTTCTTCAACAGTAAGAATAGCTTTAGTTTCCTTAGCTAGAGAAATAATAGCTTCACGGTCAATCGGTTTAATAGTTGAAAGATTTAAAAGTTTAACCTTAACTCCTTCATCTTCTAGTTTTTTTGATGCCTGAATCGCATTGTAGACCAGTCCCCCAGTTGCGATTATACCTATCTCGAGCTCTCCTTCTGACTGGAAGAAAACCTGTGCTTTACCTACTTCAAACGGAGTGTTCTTGGTGGTAATGATTGGTGTTTTTTCTCTACCCAAACGAATATATACAGGTGTGCTTGTGTCCATTGCTGCCAGAGTTGCTTTTTCGGCCTCTATCGTATCACAAGGAGAAAGAACCATCATTCTTGGAATAACTCGAGTGATGGCGATATCCTCTAGTGCCTGATGAGTTCCACCATCTGGCCCAACAGATACTCCTGCATGAGAACCTACTATCTTAACTGGTTGATCGTTATAACAGATGGTTGTACGAATCTGTTCCCAGTTTCTACCTGGTGAAAACATCGCATAGGATGTAATAAATGGTATCTTACCCATCGATGCCATACCCGAAGCAACAGTAGCTAGGTTTTGTTCAGCCACCCCAATCTGCACAAAACGATCAGGAAACTTATCCCTAAAAAGATGCATCTGGGTTGACTCAGTTAGGTCAGCACACAGTCCAACCACTTTCTCATTTCTCTCACCACAAACTAAAAGTCCTTTACCGAAACCTTTGCGAATTGGCTCCTGCTCTACATCAGCATCAAATAGATGTGGGTTTAGTTTTTCTTTTTCTATTATTGGCATATTTATATTTAAATTAATTTTGCCCACCAGCCTCAATTCTTTCTCTTAGGTCGTTAATTTCTCTTAGAGCCATCTCAGCCTCTTCATTGTTTGGTGGTTTACCGTGCCATTCATATTTGCGTTCAAACTCACGCACCCCTTTACCTGGAATAGTATGAGCTATAATCATTGTTGGCTTGTTATAAACTGATTTACCTTGATTAACCGCATCAACAATCTCCTCCATATTGTGTCCGTCAATCTCAATAACATGCCAGTTCCAAGATTCCCATTTATCCTTAAATGGTTCCAGAGGCATAATATCTTCGGTAAAACCATCAATCTGTATACTGTTTCTATCAACTATTCCAATCAGATTCCAAAGACCTTCTTTTCCAGCCAACATTCCCCCTTCCCAGGTGTTTCCGGCATTCATCTCTCCGTCAGACAACAGACAGTAGAAAAACCTCTCTGAAGAGTTTCCGCTATCTATACGATCAGCCAAAGCCATACCAGTTGCTTGTGAAAGACCCGAACCTAACGGACCTGAACTGGTCTCAATACCAGGTAAGTACTCTCGATGCGGATGACCTTGTAGTCTAGACCCTAGCTTTCTAAGGGTTTTTAGCTCTTCGAGAGGAAAATAACCACTATGAGCCATAGTTGCATACAAGACTGGACAGATATGACCATTTGAAAGAATCACCCTATCACGATCTGACCAAAATGGATCATCTGGTTTATGTTTTAGTATATGAAAATACAAAGCTGTAAATATGTCAGCCATCCCCAACGGACCAGCTGTGTGTCCCGAACCAGCCGAAAGCAACATCTCTACAATAGACCTACGGACATCAGTAGCTTTTAGATTTAGTTCTTTTATTTTTTGTTCATTCATAATCGGCATAGGTATTTGTATTATTTAAAGAGATTGAAAGCTCTGTATAGTTTCTTCAATATTATCACTTTGGAAAATTGCCGATCCAACCACTAAACGGTTTACTCCTAATCTAATCAGCTCGGGTGCAGTTTCCAGACTGACTCCACCATCAACACTTATTATAAGTTCTGGGTACCTATTTCGCAATCTAGATATTAAAGAAAGAATTTTATCATCGAACGGTTGACCTTGGTAACCAATCTTAGAAATACCCATACACTGAACAAAATCAACAGATGATACCAGAGAAGATATGTCATCAAAATCTGTCTCGGCTGAAACAGCCAAACCGCACTCGATTGCCAAAGGAGAACTAACATCTGGTGAGGACTTACGGATTTGTTCAATAACACCTAAAATATTTTTAGTTGAAGCAAAATGAACAATAACTCTACGAGCACCTGATTTAATCCAGTCTTCAGAATCTATCTGGGGTTCCGAGACCATCAAATCAACTTCAAACTCCAGATCATTTAAAAAAGGCATATCCTTCTTACCATCCTTAATTTCTTCGAACTCTGGATTGTTAGAAAGTGGATACGGCCAACTACGAGACGGAGTGAATACTCCGTCCATAATATCTATCTGAACAAAATCGCTTAAAGAAGATACTTGCCTCATCTTCTCTTCCAAATCGGAATAACTCTGAGGCATAATTGCTGGTATAATCTCGATCATTATATCTTTTTTAGATTACTCCTAATACTCTCTATTTTCTCTATCCTTCTTTGGTGTCTCTCTTCCTCTTCAAACGGAGTTTCTAGCCACAACTTTACTGCATTCTTAGCTTCTTGTTCATTTAAAAATCTAGCTCCCAAAGAAAGGATATTTGAGTTGTTGTGCTGTCTGGAAATAACTATCTCGTTAGGAACATCACGACCGTCATTCGGCTCATACTGACCATTGAACACCACTGCACGGACATTAGGATAACTGTTCGAAACCATCGCCTCACCTTGCCCAGAGCCACCCAGAACGATTCCACGGGAGTTCTCGGGGTTACTCGACACCTCTTCTGCAACCAAAGAAATGAAGTCGGGGTAGTCGTCATCAGACTCATAAGAAAATGCGCCTTTATCTTTTATCTCATAACCAAGATCGTTGCTAATAAAAGAAACAAGTTTCTCTTTTAGTTCAAATCCAGCATGATCTGTTCCTAAAAAAACTTTTAAATTATTTTTGGACATAACTTCCGGTTTTAACTACATGCTCAATTAAAGTATGTGCGTACCCAGCTTCGTTGTCGTACCATGCCAAAACTTTTACCAAATTTCCATCAACAACCTTTGTGAAGGATAGGTCTGCAACCGAACCTACTAACCAATTTTTTATATCACTTGAAACTAAAGGCTCGTCTGTTACCGCAAAGATACCGTCCCAACGATTATCTTTAGAACCTTCTATCAACGCCTGATTAACTTCCTCCACAGTAGTGTCGCGTGAAGAAATGAAAGTTATGTCTGCAACAGAACCAGCAATGACAGGAACTCTAAGTGCGATACCATCAAACTTTCCTTCTAAGGAAGTTATAACTTTGCCGGTGGCGGTTGCAGCTCCTGTTGTGGTCGGTACGATATTGTCAGCAGCAGCTCGACCTAGTCTAGGATTCTTTTTATTGAATGAATCCACAACCGATTGACTTATTGTATAAGCGTGAACAGTGTTTAGAATAGCTTTTTCGATTCCAATCTTTTCTTGTAAAATAGATATCAACGGGCTAACAGCGTTGGTTGTACAAGAAGCATTTGATGATATTGAACAAGTTTCCAAAGCTTCTTCATTTACTCCCATTAAGACTGTAGCGTTACTTTGATCTTTTGGTTCATCTTTAGATGGAGCTGACAAAACTACTCGTTTAGCTCCAGCCTCGATATGTAAAGAAGAACTCTCAAAAGTGTTAAAAACACCAGTTGACTCAACCACAACATCAATATCTAAATCAGCCCACGGCAAATCCTTGGGGTCTTTTTCCTGCAGATACTTTATCTTCTTATCACCAACAACCAAAAACTGATTGATCTCATCAAACGAAAACTTCTCTACTCTTTTACCATAAACTGAGTCGTAATTTAAAAGATAAGCAATGTCTTTGGGCTCTGAAAGATCATTGACCGCTACTATCTCCAGATCATCTCTCTCCAAAGACTGATTAATAACCGCTCTACCAATTCGTCCACAACCATTTACTGCAACTTTTATTTTTTTCATATCCAAATTATAGCACAGAAAGAAATTTGGTCTAAAGAGTGATAACTATATTTCACATTTATCACCAACACAGGCTAGTTCCTTAGCACCTTCGGTGTTGTCTGATCTCTCGTAAGTAACAATTTTAGAAAAATCTATATCAGTAAATCTTTTAGACAGCTCCTGATAGGTCTTTTGGTCTATTTCCTCATACGGTGCAAGTTTGTAGACATGATTAAATCTTGGCAAAAATGACAGACCACCAATAATGTCCCAGTTCTTGTAAAGCCAATGTGCTGATTCGATCCACTCTTCATCACTGATTGAGATAGTTACTGATGGATTGTGTTCTGTGTAATTTTCTTTAACAATTTTCCAGTGTTTCAACTGATCCATTGCTGTTATATCATTTTTAACTATTGCTCCGTCTGGTGCCTTAACTGGAAAATCGAAGACATGAGTGTTTGCGTTTTCAATAGATTGACCAACTTCTGGATGATAAGGTACACCTTGGTCTTTTAGCATCTGGAACAAAGCGTCAGTACTAGAAATTCTTATACGACGAATATAGTACTCTGAGTAACGAGGATGCATTCCAGAAGAAGAATCAACTAGTTGTGAGACTGTTCCAGAGGGTTTAACACAAGTAACACAAGTTGATTGATTAACACCAAATCTTTTGGCAATTCTCTTGTTTGTCTCAACTGCCATCTTCTTCATCTTTTTCAAAACCTCAGAATCTCGAACAACTTCACAGTCCCACATTCCAGTTATAGAAACTCCCAAAAGTCTCTCCTCCTCACAGTTCTTTTTCCATTCATCAGAAAGATAACCAAAATTAGTCAAAGTTGATTGATATGTACCCAAAATTGCAGCAATTTTAGTTTTGTGTAAAAGAGTCTCCTCAGTATCTTCAGCCCTAGCCACCACCTCACTTAGGTTACAAAACTGTTTTGATTTTAGAACTATCTCACCACAAGGATTTGTTCCTGAAGTTTCAACATCTTTAGCAAAAACCTTCCAACGCCTTTCTGGTAATTGATTTTTTAGGGATCCTCTATTGAATATACCTCTCTCACCAGTTCCGCTTTCCATCAAAGCAATCCACTCCTGCAAAAACTCTGTCTGTGTTGGTCTTTCGTTGTAGACAGCAGAGTTATTAGCCATTGATCGCTGAGGTTCTGTTAGATAAAACTGTCCGTTTTTAGCCTCTCGCATTGTCTGGTCATCGAGATCTGAAAGTGATATTAAAGCACTTCGGCGAACACCACCTGCTACAACTATTTCACCAATTTTACAGATAATGTCATGAACATCTAAATTTGATAGTCGACGACCTTGTCGATCAAGTATTTTTCCTCGAGCAAATCTCAAAAGATCCTTTAACGGATCAGGGCCAGAACTCTTACCACCCATAACCTTCAACTTCGCTCCAGCCGGACGAACATCCGAAAAGTCAAAGTCAACATCTTCACCAGCAAACCATGTTTCCATTCCAAGAATCAAAGCATCAGCCCAACCCTCTTTGCTGTCTCCAACCCTATGAGTCTTTCTCATTTTTCCATTTTGTTTTTTTATCTGAGGTAAAGCCTCTACATTCTGACTCTCAACAGAAAAACCAACTCCTGTTCCACACATCGAGAGATACATTATCTCTCCAAAATCTCTAAACTCTCGTGGTGCAACGAAGGAACAATTGTAACCACAAACATTTGTGTTCCGAGCTGCTTGTCCAGAAGACCACATCAAACGCATTGATGGCATAGCCGAATGGTTTAGGATATGATCACGAATTTCTTCATATTCATTTTTTCTAAGTTTATTACCGAGGTTCTCTTTCATGAAATTCATGTACCGGTCAACAGTCTCAACCCAAGTCTCACGTCGCCCCTCATCTTCGATCCAACGAGAGTAGGTTCGGTAATAGACAAACTCTGCTAATGGATTACGGAAATACTGCTTACTTTCAGCTGCAAGCTTAGCAACTTTTGGTGGAACCTTAATACCTTGTTTACGAAGTTTTGATCTCTGTTCTCGGTAAATTATATAGTGCTTGGCGGTGTTAACGTATTCACTCAAGATAAGTTCCTTCTCTACGGTGTCTTGAATACCTTCAACAGTTGGAAGGAAGTTCTTGTGCTTCCGAGTTATTCTAATTAGATCAGCAAAAACTTTGTTCGCAACCATACTGGCTTCGACATCAGAACCCTCGTTAGCTGAGATCATTGCCTTATATATAGCATTAGCCACTCTTTCAAGATCAAACGGTTCTTCAGAACCATCTCTTTTTCTAACAACACCAACAAACTTAGATGATTTTTTACTATCTTGAAAATGAGTGATCTTTTTTTCTGCCATAATCTATAGATTAGTTAACTTATAATTTAATGGTACCTAATTTTACTTTTAATGCCATAGACAAAGCAAGACTTTTTTAAAAAAGTACATATGGTACAAAAAAAAAGAACTGTCAAAACAAAATCGAAAAAATTAAGACCAAGCAATGGTTTCACATCACTAAGCTACGAGAGCACATCTTCACCAGGCAACAAACAGACAAAATTCAAATTAAAAAAATGTGGATAACTATAAAAAAACTAAAAAACAGTCTAATTTCAACGAACTAATTCTAGCTTGGACCCAACCTCAAAACCCATCTCTAAAGACATACCTACTGGTATCTCCAAAACAAACCAAGCTGGTGTTGGTGAATGAAAAATATCTGGATAACTTTCTGGTAAAACATCCTTTTCCAACCAAACCACCTGCATGTCATAATCTAACCATAAAATATCAATCGGAAAATTCATGTCCTTCATCCAGATTCCGTGTCGATTATATTCTTCAAAGATAAAAAGTAGTCCATCGTACGGATCTAAACTCTCACGATAAGATAAACCCAAGGTTCTCGCTGATTGGTTTTCAGCTACCTGCACAAAAAGCACTTCGGAGCCAAACACAACCCGAGCTTCCGAAAAAAGAGGCTCCAGAATCTTATTGTCATTATCGACTTTATCTAAACCTAACAAGAAAAGAAAAGAAATAACAAAGATGGAGAAGATTAAAAAAATTAGAGCCAGAATATTTTTATTCATTACATAATGATAGTTTAAAAAAAGTTCAAGAACAAGTTTACTAAAAATCTTGACTTAATTTAATATTTTTTGTAATCTATATTTAGATAGATCTACGTATACACAAAAACCCAAAAAAAATATTCAGTAATGATTCCACACATACTAAGACCTCGACATCCGGAAATTGTAGCAGTGTTATGGAGGAGCTTTCCGATCCCTGAAGATGACATAGACTCATCCCAGACACTTTGCTCGACAAACAGTACAGTACACAAAATGGTTTCAAAAAGATCTAAAAGATCTCGTTCTTTAAAAAGCACTGTTTCTGAGCCTGACTAGGTATCAGAATTAAAAAACAATAATTTATTAATTATTAATTAATTTATATATATGTCTAACCAAGTACATTTTGATGATGATGCTCAGTTTAACTCTCCCAAGAGAGAAAGACAGAAGAAGTATGGACTAATCGTTCGGATGACTCTAAAAATTCCAGGTATCGATACAGAGAAAAAGGCTAATGTTTTTCTTCTTATTATTTCCATCATATTCCTTGCCATAGCAGTGACTGTCCCTGTCCTACACTTCACTACTTCTACAGGTGGAGGTGGAGCAGTGCCACTAGAGTTTGAAGGAGGTAATCTAGCGCCTGATTTTTTCAATTAATAAACATACAAAATGATAAATTTAACGAAACAAAAAGGATTTACCTTAATAGAGCTTCTGGTTGTTATTGCCATCATCTCCCTTCTAGCAAGTATTGTGATAGTCTCTCTTGATAACGCACAAGCTAAAGCTCGAGATGCTAAAAGAATCTCTGATATGCGTCAGATAGCCACAGCTTTAGAG
>SKHG01000036.1 GCA_007117035.1 Candidatus Campbelliibacteriota bacterium | reverse complement strand
TTTTTATGAACACCAGTTCCCTTACAGGTTGAACATTTACTCTCCGGTTCTTGCCCTTTACCTCCGCAGATACCACAAACATGCTCAGTCTCGAATGTACCAAATATTGATCTTTTAGCCTCACGAACCCTGCCGTGGCCGTTACAGGTTGTACAAGTTACCATTTTACTCCCCTCCTTTGCACCAGATCCATGACAGGAGTCACACTTTGATGCTTTATTTAAAAGCACTTTTCTTTCTAAACCAAACACAGCATCCTCGAACGAGAGCTCCATATCGATAGCAATATCCCTACCTCTTTTTTGCCTTGCAGAATTACGTCCTCCAAAAAATTCTCCAAAAATATCACCTATGTCAAAGTCTTCAAAACCTTGACCCCCACCCTGAGCATTTGCAAAATCTTGCCATGAACCAGAAAAGCCTCCAGCACCAGGTTGAGGGCCACCTCCTGCAAATGTTTGACCATATGTGTCGTACTCAGCTCTTTTTTTATCATTTGAAAGTACGCTATAGGCCTCATTAACCTCCTTAAATTTTTTCTCATCTCCTGTTTTTTTGTCAGGATGATATTTGTGAGCTAACTTACGAAAGGCTTTTTTTATTTCTTCCTTTCCTGAGTTTTTTTCAACTCCTAGAATTTTATAATAGTCTTTGGGCATAATTTAATAAGTATTCAGTACTTGGAATGATATATTTCTCGTCTACTTTATTTTGACTCTTTTGGATCATCAGTGTTCTCGTCTTTTTTTTCTTTATACTCAGCATCCTTAATGTCAGCTTCTTCAGTGGCTTGTCCTTCTTGAGACTTAGAACTGTCTTCTGCTTTCTTTGATTCATCAGGTTTTACATGCTGAGAAATCTTTTGAAGCTCGTCAGAAAGATTTTTTAGTGAAGTTTCAATATCTTCTTTGCTTTCTCCATCCTTCTTCGCCTTCAGATCATCTAATTTTGTCTTCAATGAGTCCTTAAGGTCTTGTGGAATTGAACTTTCATGTTCCTTTATTGATTTTTCTGATGTATATATTGTTTGTTCAGCAGTATTTCTAATCTCTATTATTTCCTTTTTCTTCTTATCTTCCTGGCTGTGGGCTTCCGCGTCTTGGCGCATTTTCTCCACCTCCTCATCCGACAGACCAGCACTACCTTCAATTCTTATAGACTGCTCTTTAGAACTCTGCTTGTCTTTAGCTGTCACATTTAAGATTCCATCGTTATTAACGTCAAACGAGACCTCGACCTGAGGTACTCCTCTTGGTGCTGGAGCGATTCCATCAAGTATGAAACGGCCAAGACTTTTGTTATCACTAGCCATTGCTCTTTCACCTTGCACTACATGAATTTCAACTGATGTTTGGTTGTCTGCTGCGGTTGAGAAGACTTGTTGTTTTGACGCAGGAATTGCTGTGTTTCTCTCTACTAGTTTAGTGGAGACACCACCCATAGTTTCAATACCAAGGGATAGTGGAATAACATCAAGAAGTAGAACATCCTTAACATCACCGGAAATAACTCCACCTTGAATTGCTGCACCAAGTGCAACAACTTCATCAGGGTTTATTGATTTATTCGGTTCTTTACCAAAGAATTCTTTAACTCTCTCCTGAATTTTTGGCATTCTTGTTTGACCTCCAACCATTATAATCTCATCGATTTCAGATTTAGAGAAAGGTGAGCTTTCGATAGCTCTAGCTACAATTTCCATAGAACGATCTATGTACTCGAACGCTAGTTCTTCTAGGTTAGCCCTAGTTAATTTAACCAAAAGGTGTTTCGGTCCATCAGCGTCAGAAGTTATAAAAGGAATGTTGATTTCTGTTTCCGTTGTTGTAGAAAGTTCGTGTTTAGCTTTTTCAGATTCTTCATCTAGTCTCTGTAGAGCTAGTGGATCTTTTCGGACATCAATTCCTGATTCACTCTTATACTTATCAGCCACCCAGTTAACTATTTTTTGATCAATATCCTTTCCCCCCATATGACTATCACCGTCAGTTGATTTAACTTCAATTGTGGACTCGTCCTCGTCGTCACCAACCTCAAGAACTGAAACATCAAATGTACCTCCACCAAAGTCATAAACAACAACTTTTTCATTTTTCTTTTTATTGAAACCATAAGCAAGAGCAGCTGCAGTGGGTTCATTTATTATTCTTTTTACATCAAGACCTGCAATCTTTCCAGCAGCTTTTGTAGCCTTTCTCTGATCATCATTGAAATAAGCAGGGACAGTAATAACAGCCTCGGTTATAGATTCACCAAGTTTTGCTTCAGCATCCTCCTTCATCTTCTTCAAAATCATAGCAGAGATCTCTTCTGCTCTATACCAGTTTTCACCAATCTTAACCTCAACACCACCCTTGTCAGATTTTCTCATCTCAAAAGCAGTAACATCATTGTCCTTTTGAACAGATTTATCATCAAAGTTGTGACCAATAAATCTTTTAATTCCGTAAACAGTGTTTCGGGGATTAGTGACAGCTTGACGCTTTGCAAGAAGACCAACAAGCCTATCTTTGTTTTTTGATTCTGCAATTATAGAAGGGGTTGTTCTTGCTCCTTCAGCATTTTCAATTATTTTTGGTTCACCCGCTTCCATTACAGCCATCGCTGAGTTTGTTGTTCCTAAATCAATTCCTAATATTTTAGACATACTTATTTTGTTAATTAAACTAATAATTATTTCAGTTGTCCGACCTTAACTTTTGCGGTTCTGATAACTTCTTGTTCTAATAAATAACCTTTCTGCATAATTTCAATCACCTTACCATCATTTTTCTCATCTTCAACTTCGACAACGCCGAACGCTTCCTGAAGGGCTGGATCAAACTCCTGACCTACTTCTGGAACCACTTCAACCACACCATTTTCATTCAGAACTTTATTAAACTGGTTATAGATCTGCTCCATTCCTTGACGCCAGTTTTGGTCAAGATTACTCCATCTGTCTTTGTCTAGCATCGCCATATCAAAACTATCCACAACAGGTAGAAGCTGGAGAATCAAGTCTTTTTTTGCAAAAAGTAAAAACCTTTCTTTTTCCCGACTGTCATTTTTTCTGGCATTTACAAAATCCGCTTTGTCTCTCTGCCAAGAATCAAGGTACATCTTTCGTTCTTCTTCACACTTTTTTAATTTATTTTTCAAGGTTTTTATTTTGTCTCCCATATCAACCTCATCATAAATAAATTCCTCAGACTCATCGTTATTTTCTTTTTTTTGTTTTTTTGTTGTCATAATTATTACATCTAAACTATATAACATTCAAACACCAAAAAGGTGTCAGAAAGTATAAAATAGAATTAAAATTTAAGAATCTAACAATAAAGCAAACAAGCTAGATTGAGTAAACTTCAAAAACTGGTGACTATCGCTTACTCCATTGTGGAGCTTTTCTAGCTTTCTTCAGACCAAATTTCTTCCGCTCTTTTTTTCTAGGATCTCTTTTTAGAAAATCAAACTCACGAAGGGTTTTTCGTAACTCTGGATCAAACTCTACTAGCGCCCTTGCAATACCGTGACGAATAGCCTCTGCTTGTGATTCTGAACCACCTCCTTTAACAACAACAGTTACGTCGAACTGGTCAGAGAGTTCACATTTTTTTATTGGATCAAGAACATCAGCTCTCTGAGAATCAGTTGGGAAATAGTCCTCTAATTTCTTAGCATTAATTTCAAATTTATTACCTCCTGTTGCTTTAAAAATTCTAACTCTTGCAACAGCAGTTTTTCTTCTTCCGACAGTCTCTATGTATTTTTTATCTTTTAATTTATCCATAATATTATTCTGAAACAGTAAGATTTTTCATTAAAATAGGTCTTAATCTGTTATCTGGTAACATTCCGTAAACAGCTTTTCGAAAGGCTTCAGACAAACCCTTCTTCTCAATAAGCTTCCCTAACTTCTGATGCTTTAATCCTCCTGGATAACCCGAGTATCGAGTATAAACTTTGTTCTCAATTTTTTTGTTTTGAACATCAGATAATGCAACATTTGTAATATGAACTTTTCTTGAAGCAACTGTGTGCTTGGAAAAATCCGGTGCATCCTTACCCATCAAGACTAAAGCTGCCTCTGTTGCTACCCGACCTATTTTTTTTCCTTTTGCATCAATTACTTTTTCCATATTTTTTTAAATAAAATTCTATAAATTAAAATCAAATGTTAAACTAGACAAACTCTATATAAGCCATAGGACTTCTATCACTTTCTCTCCTAGTCAACTTGAGTATTCTAGTGTAACCGCCAGATCTTTCAAGGTACTGAGGAGATAGATCATTAATAACTTTCTGTCCAGCCAACTCACCAAGCAAGCTAATCAACTCCCTTCTAGCTGCTAAGGTACCAGGCTTACCCTTTGTGATCATCTTTTCAACAAAAGGACGTAACTCCTTAGCTTTAGCTTCAGTGGTTCGAATACGACCTCTGAGAATCAAGGATTCAGCCAATGATCGTAGTAATGCCTTTCTTTGAGCACGATTCCTTCCAAATTTTCTTACTGAGCTGTGATGTTTCATAAATCTATTTTTCTGCTTTAAGTTCTAAATCCATTCCTTTTAGAATGTCTTTGATTTCATTAATTCCTTTTTCACCAAGTCTATCAACCTCTAGTAAATCACTTTCTTTCTTCTTAATCAAACCACCAATTGTTTTTATGTTGGCATTTGAAAGAGCGTTTAGAGTTCTTGTAGACATGTCCAGGCTATCAACCTTTGTTTTTAGGAGATCCTGATCACCTTCATCAACTTTTTCTGCCTCAGACTCACTAACATCTGAATCACTAGGAGACTCAACAACCTCATCTTCCTTGAATCCAACTATTACTGCTTTAAGTTGTTGTATCATAGTGTTGATGGACTCCTTAAGAGCGTCATGAGGGTTCCATGAGCCATCAGTATCAATTGTGATTCGAAGTCTGTTAAAGTCAGTTCTGTCACCAACACGCATGTTCTCTACCTCGTAGTTAACTTTTCGAATTGGGGTAAAAACTGCATCAAGAGCTATTGCTCCAACATCTAGGTTATCTCTTTTGAGTTGCTCCTTAGGAACATACCCAAAACCTCTTTGAACCATAATTTCTATATTCAATTCAGATTTCTTATCGGTAAGATTTGCAATAACCTCGTCAGGATTAATTATCTCAACAGAACTGTTTGATTGAGCAAAATCTCCAGCAGTCAATACACACTCTCCTTTTTTAACAACTGAAAGAGTCTGAACTCCTTCAAGGTCTGTTTTAAAACGTAGTTTTTTAAGTCGTAAAATAATATTAACAACATCTTCTGCTACTCCATCTATTACAGAGAACTCATGACTTACGCCTTCAATCTTTACTGCAACAACAGCAACTCCAGGTAAAGAAGAAAGGATTATTCTACGTAATGAGTTGCCTAAAGTATGTCCATAACCTGGGTAAAGGCCTTCGATTTCGTAGACTCCTTTTGAACCCTCCTCAGAAACTATTTTGGATTGAGAAGGTAATAAAATTGTTTTTTCCATCATAAAAATTTATCTAATAAATTACTATTAACGACTGTAAAATTCAAGAACTGAGTTAATATCAAAAAGCAGATCAACCTCGTCTGACTTTGGTTGAGACTTTAAAGTTAACTCTTTCTTTTTCATATCAACCTGGATCCATGTTGGCGCTGATGTTTCAATCATTCTATCAGGCAGATCAGCGAACACTCCTTTTTCAAGGCTACTTGGCTTAATAGAAATAACATCTCCTTCTGATACTTTGTACGAAGGAATTGTAACTCTCTGACCATTAACCATAATATGTCCATGAGATATTATTTGTCTACAGAAGGAACGAGAAGGTCCCCAACCAGAACGGTTGATTATACTGTCTAGTCTAAGTTCAAGATCAGTAAACATAGACTCAGCAGGATTTTTCTGCTTCATTGATTTTTTCACAATAGTAGAAAACTGTTTTTCCGTCATAAGATAAGAATATCGTGCTTTTTGCTTCTCAAGCATCTGTAGACCGTAATCAGTTATCTGCTTCCTTCTTTTACCACGACGTGGATCTTTTTTTGATTCAGAAATAGCATACTTCTGAGATTGAGTTTTTTCAAACACAGGAGCGCCTAACCTACGAGCAATTTTATATTTTGGACCAATTTTCATATTATAATTTTATATATCTGATTGTTACTAAACCCTTCTTGGTTTCTTAGGACGAGGACCGTTATGAGGAATCGGGGTTTTGTCAATTATAGAAACGACAGAAGGCCCTTTTGCTGAAAAGGCCCTTATCGATGACTCTCTACCAGCTCCAACTCCTCTAACAACAACGGAAACATTATTAGCTCCCATAGCATAAACTTGTTCACCAACAACCTCACCAACCTTGGCTGCAGCAAAAGGTGTACCCTTCTTTGCTCCTCTAAAACCTAACGCACCACTTGATGACCAGCAAAGTATGTTTCCTTTTTTATCACTAAAAGCCAGTCTTGTGTTATTAAATGTAGCTTGTACATGAAGAATTCCAGTATCAACCCTTTTTTTAACAACACGACCTGAACGACCGGAAGTTTTAACTCCTCCCTCCCCTCCTGATTTTTTAACAATTCTCTTTTTTCCCATAAAATAAATTAATACTATTTCTTATCAACTTTTCTTTTTCCCGTACCCATTGTTTGGCGAACATTTCCACGTCTAGTTCGGGAGTTAGTTTTAGTTCTTTGACCCCTTGAAGGTAGTCTACGACCGTGGCGTATACCTCTATACGCTCTAATATCACGAAGTCTTTTTACATTATTAGCAACCTCTCTTTTTAGATCACCCTCAATAGTAAAAACCTCAACCTGCTCTCGAATTCTTACCTCTTCTTCAGGTGAAATATCTCTTGACTTTTTACCGTGTTCAACCTCTGCTTTATCAAGAACCTTTTTAGCTCTTACTCGACCAATACCATAAACCGCAGTTAAAGCTATGTCAATCCTTTTTTCGTCCGGCAATGTGATACCTTCAATTCTCATATATATATTAAAATAAAATTAACTAGCCCTGTCTTTGTTTATCTCTAGGGTTTGCTTTACATATAACAAAAACACGACCTTTTCTTTTAACGATCTTGCAATGTGGACATTTCTTTTTTACAGATGATTTAACCTTCATACTATTTAAACTTTAAAAAAAAGATAACCGATCGTCAGCCATCTTTAGACAACTAACCGGTTTCTTTCCTGAGACTTGAAATACTAACATAATAAAAAGAATAATGCCAATGTTTTCAAGGTTAGGACTATAATCTTCTAGATATTCGGCCCTTTCCACCATACGGATCAATCTCGACCAAGACCCGATCACCAACCAAAACGCGAATTCTAAACTTTCTCATTTTACCGGAAAGATAAGCAATACTCTCTTCCTCGCCTCCATCTAGAACAACCCTAAACATTGCGTTTGGCAAAGCTTCAGTTACGATTGCTTCTTTTTGTTCTAAATTATTAGCCATTTATCTTTACGATTTAGATATGATAACAGAAACAATCTCTATAGGTCAAGGTTTATCTAGGGATTGTCCTTTTGATTAGTTAACTGTCACCTTAATATCTTGAGCTACCGGGAATGATCTTTTCCAAGGTGGGAAGATCCGTACCTCAGCTTCACTAATTTCTGGGTACTTGGCAAGGATTATAGAAATGTCACGACGTGGTTGACGTTCCAAAGAATTTTTAACTCCATCTTTATCTATCACCCAAACAATATTCGCGTTACCTGATACTTGAAGAGTAATAGAATCTTTTTGATAAACAGGGACATTGTTTTCATCAGACTCAAATGAAACATTCAGTTCCTGAAAATTTTCTATAAGAACATCCCTACCGTCATAATCCTCAAGGTAATTTCCAGCGATTAAACTACTCAGACTGTTTTTATCAAACAAAACACCGTGTAGTTTTCCAACCACACGAATGATACCAGTTGAGTTGTCATCTCCAGAAAGAACCCTGGTTTGAAACTCTAAATATGTTCCATCAGAGAAAAGTATTAGTTCGTCAGGAATATTAACCACTACATCTTTTTGAAGGTTTTCTTTTAGATCATTTTGAAGTTCAGATTCTGCTGTTGCTTTGTCAGCATCTGAGACAACAGGAATAACGTCAGCAATACCACCAGTGAATGATTCTGTTGAACGAGCATATATATCTTCAAAAAAATCTGTGCCCGAAAGACCTGGAAGTTTAAACTCACTAGACGGAATATTGTATTCTGAACCAGGTTGATCTGCTGTAACCTGGACTGTAATGGAACCTGGATTGTTACCTGAACGTCCAGGAACGATAATTACTTCTGGAGTGCGAAAGATAAGACCTTCAGGAGTCTCAAATCTAGTGTTAGGTATAAGTCTTTGGCTTTCGTCACTGTACTCGTTATAAACTGTTAAAAATCCAGTGGCTCTCTCCTCAACTAATTCCTCACCGGTTGCTGGTACGACTCTATCTATCTGAGACTCTAAAGTAACTGTTTCAAATGAAATATCACCTCCTGTTGGTAGTGACTGATAACTCGAATCAACTTCAACGGTAGTTTTTTCAGGGGTAATGATTATTTCAGTACTAGAGAAGATATTGATGACAAATAACACAATCATAAGAACAGCAATAGCAATAGAGCCCCACTTCCAAAGACCCATTCTTTTTTTTGATTTTTCAGAAAAAAAACTGTCAGTTCTTTGAACAGTGATAGGGATTTGGTATGTACCTTCATTCGCCTCATTAGACCTTTGTTTCTTAGAGGACACAATACTTCTTATCGACCTTCGATTATTAGGGGGTGTGATATCTTGCATATTATTAAGATTATACTAACAAATTATTATAAATACATTATATCTAAGATGAGGTTTAAAGGCTAGAGTAATTTATTCTTGATAGAGAAAAAGCTTCCAGCATGATAAACGGATCAGCTGTTGTTGTTTTTAGAATATCGACATGACTGGATAGACTCTCTAAATTAGCAATCAAAAGTTTTTGTTTTGATGGATTATAAAGACCACTGTCTAATAAAAGATTCGACATTATTCCAGTGACGTTGTTGTGAGTTAACAAAAAGATTGTCGAAGAGGAAGAACATTTTGAAAACTTCTTAATGATCACAAGACATTCATTTTTCCAGAGTGTAAACCACTCATTAACTAAATCTGTCATTATTTTTTTATTTTCACTTTCCAAAACACCTTGTGTATACATTCTAAAAAACGATTCGGAAACTGCACTAGAAAAACCAAACCTTTCAGATATTTTCTCTGTGATTTGTCCGTAGCCATTTTCAAATGAATCTGCACCGGATATTTCACGCCGACAAAAAGTAACTAAGGATGTAGAGCTACTAGTTAATCCTAAGTATACCAAGTTAGAGTGGTGACTAAACAATTCAGAAAAAACTG
This sequence comes from Candidatus Campbelliibacteriota bacterium, assembly GCA_007117035.1. Classification (GTDB taxonomy): domain Bacteria; phylum Patescibacteriota; class Minisyncoccia; order Phycocordibacterales; family CSBR16-193; genus CSBR16-193. The sequence continues at coordinate 72,400 of SKHG01000036.1, read as the reverse complement.
AAGACATCATTACAGGCTGTGTTACGAAGATGTTATTTTGCCCAAAAACGGAATTAGATATTTTTGTAATACTGTTATACAGATCTTTCTTGCAGAAACTAAAGTAAATATCTATCTCTATTCTTTTAGCTTGTTTGTTATATATAGATTTAGTTAGATATCCATTTAGTTTTGTGGACACAATGTTTTGTTCAAGAATTTTAATTGAGTCAGATAGATCTGGATCAAATTGATCCAAAACACCCAACACCTCTTTATCCATGATGGTTCTAACCATATTCTTTGACAAAATGGTAGGATTTTTATTTTGCCCTTTAACACAGACAACCTGCCCTGAATACCAGGGTGTGGACAAGAAACAAAAGACTTCATCAATAACTTGCTTATCCAGAGAAAAGAATGACTTCTTAAATCTTTGATTAGCTTCTTCATACAGATTTACCATCACTTTTTCTGTCAAAGCTGTAATTTCTGGTATACCCTTTTTATTATCTTTAGACTTAATAAAAAATCTAGGAGAGGTATATACTATTTTTGGTTTATTACCCTTTGAAAACATAACAATGGAGCCCGCAACACTCGAGCTACCAATATCTACTGAGGCTACAATTTTTTTATATTTTTTTTCTGAGAACATAAACTTTTAATTCAATACCGCTTTGATACGTCTAACCCCAGACGCTACAGACTCTTCTTTTTTTATTCTAAATGTTCCAAGTTCACTCAACATCGAAACATGAGGACCTCCGCATATCTCACGACTAAAAACTTCACCGCTCTTATCAGATATAGTATACACCTTAACTCTATCAGGGTAACTCTCTCCAAAAACCCCAGTTGCTCCAACATTATAGGCTTCCTGCAAATCCATCTCTTCAACTGAAACCAAAAGATCAGCTAGTATTTTTTCGTTTACTAAATGCTCAACCTCTTTTTTTTGTTCATCTGTAAGTTTTTTGGGGTAGGAGAAATCAAACCTCATTCTTTCAGATGTAATATTACTCCCTTTCTGATAGATTCCAGTACCTAAAATTTGTTTTAGGGCTGCATTCAAAAGATGGGTTGCAGTGTGATACTTAACAGACATATCACTTGTGTCTCCGAGACCTCCTTTGAACTTAACTTCAGAACCAGAACGAGACATTTCTTGATGCTCTTTTAGTTTTTCTTTAAACATTTCCTCACTAACTTCGATACCCTTTTCATCTGCTAATTCTTTTGTTAATTCAAATGGAAAACCATATGTTGTAAAAAGCACAAAAGGATCAACATTTCCTTTTTCAAACTCCTTAAGTCCCTTGTTTAAAGTTTCTCTAAATCGTACCTCTTCAGTCTTAATAGTTTTTTCAATATCAACTATCTTGTTTTCAATATCAGGATATGAATCCTTATACATCAAGGCTACAGGAGAAGATATCTTTGAAAGAACAGATTCTTTTATACCAAGTGTGTCAGCATGCCTAACACTTCTTCTTATCAGACGACGAACAAAATATCCCTGATCAGTGTTGGACGGTTTAACTCCATCAGCTATCAAGAATACAGCTGCTTTCATATGATCAGCAATTATCCGAAACGACGTTTTTTTATCATTATCTTCATAGCTAAAAGACGAATTTTTTTCGAGAAATTCTAAAATTGAATCATGGTTGGTAAGTATTATATCTGATGTGTTTTCACTCACCATCACCAACCTCTCTAAACCACCACCAAAATCAACATTTTGTTGAGGTAGTTTTTCAAATGAGCTGTCTTCTCTCTTTCGATACTCCATAAAAACTGAGTTGCCTATCTCAAGAAATCTTCCACAGTCACAGTTAGGGTGACAGTGTTTACCAAATGATTCATCGTGCTCAACATCAGTAAACTCAAAAAATATTTCTGAATCGGGTCCCCCTGGTTCACCAGCTGGCATCTTTTCAGGTTTACCTGCTCTACTCCACCAATTTTTTTCTGAATCGTAATAAAATATTCTACCCTCTTGCATACCACAAACTGAGGCGCTTTCTTCACTACCCATCTCAACATCTGTAGCCTCTATCCCCTTTTTACGAAACAACGTCTTCCAAATGTCTACTGATTTTGTGTCTCGTGGCAGATTATTTTTTTTATCCCCAGAAAAAACAGTTACGTAAAGTCTTTCTGGATCTATACCAAGTTCGTCAGTAAGAAAAGTAAATATCCAATCAAGTTGTTCATCTTTGAAGTAATCACCAAGTGACCAGTTTCCTAGCATTTCAAACATAGTGGTGTGACGATTGTCTCCAACCTCCTCAATATCAACACTACGAAAACAACGTTGTGAGTTAGTTAAACGTGTTCCGTACGGATGCTTTTCACCTAAAAGATAACCCACCATGGGTTGCATACCACTTCCTGTAAAGAGAGTTGTAGGATCATTCTCTGGAACAAGTGATGACGAGGGAATAACCTTATGTCCTCTTTTTTCAAAAAAATCTAAATATCTCTTTCTTATCTCTCCTGATTTCATTATTGTTTATTCTAACAAATATTTTCTCTGACTGAAACAAAAACTAAAATTTGAGCGAAAGAATTACTACTAAAGTAATTCCTGAATTCTTAAAAGCTCATTGTACTTTGATGTCCTCTCGCCTCTTGCTGGTGCTCCAGATTTAATAAATGACGTACCAAATCCTGCTGATAGGTGCGAAATAAAGACATCCTCTGTCTCACCTGAGCGATGCGAAACTATTGGAACTATATTGTTTTCAACAGCCAAGTCTAAAGTTTCTAATGTCTCTGTTAATGTACCAACCTGATTTGGCTTAATAATAATAGAGTTAGCTGATTTGTTTTGAATTCCGTCTTTTAGCCTTGATCTGTTTGTTACGAACAAATCATCACCAACAATATTAATCTCACTACCTATTTCTGAAGTTAGTTGAATAAAACCTTCTTCATCATCTTCTGAAAAAGGATCCTCTATGGAAAAAATAGGAAAATTTTTAACTATATCTTTGTAGTAATCGACCAGCAAAGCAGTTGAATATTTCTGATCGTCGACTTGATATAGACCTTCAGAATCTATTAATTCATTACCTGCAACATCAAGAGCTATCTTAACATCCTGACCCGGCTTATAACCACTTTTTTCAATTGAACGAACCAGGAAGGTCAGAGCCTCTCTGTTCCCACTAAGTTTTGGAGCAAAACCACCTTCATCACCCACAGATGTAGAGTAACCTTGATCACTGAGTTCAGACTTTAGTGTCTGATATATTTCAACAGCCATTCTAACTTCTTCTCTCCAGCCTCTAGGGTGACTAGGGGCTATCATAAACTCCTGAAAGGCTATTCCACTATCAGCATGAACACCTCCGTTTATGACGTTGAAAAGCCCATGTGGCATTTGAGGTTCTCTTTTTGAGATACTAGAAATATATCTAAAAAGTGGAACACTTTGATTTACTGAACAAGCTTTAGCAAAAGCTAAAGAAACTGCCAAGATTGAATTTGCTCCTAGATTTTTTTTATTTTCTGTTCCATCAAGTTCACATAAAAAATTATCTATATCCTTTTGTTCGAACTCCTTTCCAACTAATGATTCTTTAATTACACCCTCCAAAAAATCAATTGCTTTCGTTACTCCTTTTCCTGAATATTCAGAACCCCCATCACGCAACTCATGAGCCTCAAAACTACCTGTTGACGCACCTGATGGGGACGAAGCACGACCAATTGCGCCATCCTCAAAAAAAACATCTACTTCGACTGTTGGTACTGCCCTAGAATCAATTATTTCTCTTGCTTTAATATCTTTAATTTTCGGCATTTTATTTAAGAGTGTTTAGTGGTTGACCATTGATAAAAGATTTAATGTTGTTTACGGTTGTGTCAATTATTCTTCTCATAGCACCTTCGGTGTTGAATGCATTGTGAGGTGTAATAATAACTCTAGGATGATCAATAAGATAATGATTAGATAATGTTATCTTTAATTCTTTTGCGTTTGGATGATCATCCTCTAGCAACTGTAGTTCATCACCGAGATAACCTTCTTCCTCCAAAACATCAAGACCAGCACCCGCAACGAGACCCGCATCAAGACCATTTACTAAAGCAGTGGTTTCAACCAAACCACCTCTAGCAGTGTTTATAATATAAACACCTGGTTTAACAGTGGTAATGTTAGATTTGTTTATTAGATGATGAGTATCTTCATTGTATGGAGCATGAATGGATATGATATCAGATGAAGAGAGGAGTTCCTCAAAAGACACATACGAAAAACCAATCTTGGATGCTTCTTCTTCATTTGGAAAAAGATCGTAAGCTTGAACATCCATACCAAAACCCTTAGCAATTTTAATAACGTTTAAACCTATTTTCCCGGTACCGATAATTCCAATTTTTTTATCAAAAAGATCAAAACCTCTCAAACCATCTTTCTCGAAAGAACCAGTTTCTGAAACCTGTTTGTATGATTCATAAACTCTCCTCGAAAGTGTCAAAAGTAGGGCAAAAGCAAACTCAGCAACTGTGTTCTCTCCATAACTTGGAACTGTTGCAATCTGTATTCCTTTTTCTTTCGCTGTTACTGCATCAATATGGTCATATCCAGTTGAACGTGTAGCGATTAGTTTTAGATTAGGCATCAAATCTAGATATTCCTTGGTAACTTGGTGACTAACAAAAACAGAAAGGATCTCAACCTCACTCAACTGATCCTTAATCTCTTCAAGTGAGGTACCTATAGTAAGATTATGATCAGAAAAAGTTTCCTTTATGTGATCTCTCCATTTTTCTTCTGAGTAGATATAAGCTATGTTCATATTATTTTGAATCATTAAGTTTTTCCTCTTTACTAATCTCAAACTTCATCGGTATAACACTATCTGGAATCAATGAAACAGAATCAATTTTTTCTTTTATCAAGAATCTCAGAAAGTCACTGTAATCAGAAGGTGCCTGACCACAAAAACCAATATATTTTTTTCTACGTTTACATGCTTTAATAGCCCTAGATACAGAATCTCTAACCGCTGGATCATTCTCATTTGATATTCCTGCCACAATTGCAGAGTCTCTATCAAGACCCAAGGTAAGTTGAGCTAGGTCATTTGAGCCTATAGAAAATCCATCGAAGATATCTAAGAAATCATCTGCACGGATAACATTAGTTGGTAGTTCACACATCACGTAAACCTTCAACCCATTTTTCCCTCGACCCAAACCAGCCTCCTTCATTATATCTAGAACCCCTTTCCCTTCTTCTGGAGTTCGACAGAAAGGAACCATTACTGCCAGGTTATCAAGACCAAATTCATTTCTAATCTTTAACATAGCCTGACACTCAAGTTTGAACGCTTCAGCAAAATCTGGGTGTGCATATCTAGATGCTCCTCGCCAACCAATCATTGGATTCTCCTCTTCTGGTTCATAAAGACTTCCTCCTACCAAAGTTGCGTATTCATTAGTCTTAAAATCAGAGAATCTCACAATGACCTGTTTAGGCCAAAAAGCAGCTGCAATCTGACCAACTCCCTCGGCTAATTTGTCGACAAAGTATTTTTTCTTATCGGAATGACCAAGAGTTAGTTTATCAATTTTTTTCTTTAATTGAGTTGGTAGTTTTTTATAATCAATAAGTGCGTTAGGGTGTATTTTTATCTGAGATGCTATGATAAATTCCTCACGAGCCAAACCTACTCCATCATTTGGGATTCTTGCATGAATAAAAGAACCCTCAGGACTTCCAACGTTCATAGATACTTTTGTTTTTGTTTTAGGAATAGAGGACAGTTCATGAACAGTCTCTTTCCAATCCAATTTACCAGGATAGACATACCCAACTGTTCCACTTGAGGTGTCAGTTGTAACAACAAGACCATCTTTTATCCTATTCATCGCCCCACTTGCACCAATAACAGCTGGTATACCAAGTTCCCTTGAAACTATCGCAGCGTGAGATGTTCTTCCTCCTCTTTCAGTTATAATTGCAGAAGCTTTTTTCATTATAGGCTCCCAGTCTGGATCAGTAATCTTCGTTACTAACACTTCACCTTCTTTAAAATTCTGAATCCCTTTAACTGAAGCAATGACTTTTGCTCTACCAGATGCAATTTTGGTACCAACAGCAATACCCTCTACCAATGGTTTTTCGGAGGTCTTTAGTGAGTACTCTTTTATACTTAGCCTATTCTCCTCGGACTGGACTGTTTCAGGTCGAGCTTGAACAATATAAATATCGCCGGTTTTTCCATCCTTAGCCCACTCAATATCCATTGGAGTATATTTCTTATATCTTTTACTGTAGTGATTTTCTATAATCACTCCCCACTTTGCTAACTGTAATATTTCTTGATCACTCAATACGTATAAATTTCTATCAGCTAGTGTGTTTGGAACCTCTTTAACAGGCCTAGCAGCTGTTTTACTGTAGATCATTTTTCTTCGCTTGGCTCCCAATGTTTTTTTAATGACTGGTGAAAACTTATCACCCAACTTAGCTTTAAAAACTAAATACTCATCTGGGTTTACCTTTCCTTGCACAACCATCTCACCCAAACCCCACGCTGCACTGATTTGCAAAACATTCTCAAAACCACTCTCGGTGTCTACTGTAAACATAACCCCTGATGATCCCTTGTCTGAACGAACCATTATCTGAACACCAACCGATAGCGCAACATCTAGATGTCCAAAACCTTTATGAACTCTGTATGATATAGCTCTATCATTAAACAATGATGCCATTGCCATTTTAATAGCTCTCAAAACATATTTATCTCCTGATACATTTAGATATGTTTCGTGTTCACCAGCAAAACTGGCTCCAGGTAAATCTTCTGCAGTTGCTGAAGACCGCACAGCCACACTTCCATTTTTTTCTCCGATCTCTTTTGATATTTTTTTGTAAGCTTCTATAATTTCACTATTCAGTTCTGCTGGAAATTCTGCATTTCTTATCATCTCCCTAATCTTTGCACCTGTTTTGCTAAGACTTTTAATATCGTCAATATTCATTGACTCAAGTAATGTTTTAATTTTTTCTGATAGTCCAGCTTTTTCAATAAAATCCCTATACGCATAGGCTGTGACTATAAAACCGTTTGGTACCCTAACTCCTGTCTTTGATAAAACCTGGTACATCTCACCTAAAGATGCATTTTTACCTCCAACGAGTTCAACCTCATCATTACCAACATCACCAAACCACAAAACTAAAGATTTATTCTTTTTCATAATTATAAATATTAACTAATCATCTAATAATATTAACAAATCAGATACATTGCTACCAGTTGAACCAGTTTTGATTTGTCCACCTACATTTCTAAAGAACTCATAGGAATTATTTTCCTGAAGATAATCATCGATGTTGATATTCATATCATTAGATTTACGGAAAATATCAGTATCTCCTATAGCTCCTGCAGCATCTGTGTTGTCTATTCCATCAGACGCAACTGATGCAAAAATTCGACCTTCGGGTAAATAAGGAATCGCTGCCAAAACACACTCTTGGTTTCTCCCCCCTTTTCCTTTCCCTTCAATTTTAACAGTGGTCTCACCACCAGCAAGTAAACAGTATTTCGACCTTTTTTTCTCTTCGGCAAAAACTCGACCAACATCACGGGCATAACCCGACAGCTCCGATGTTCTTATCTCAGTTTCGTAACCTAAATTTTTAGCTTTATCCGACATAGCGTTCAGCGCATCATTATTGCTAACAACTAAAATATTTTTTGTTTTTTCAAAATATTTTTTGTCCTTAGGAGTCTCCTTAATTTTTATGTTATCAATTCCACACTTTTCTAAAATATTATATTTATCCAAGACAGCTCTTGCATCATCTGAAGTACTCTCGTCTCTAACAGTTGGGCCAGAGGCAATTACAGAAATATCATCACCTGGTACATCAGAAAATATTAAAGACACAATATTAGCTGGGTAAACCAACTCAGCGAGCTGACCACCTTGAATCTCAGACAAATGTTTCCTTACAGTATTTATTTCATTAATGTCTGCTCCGGACTTCATAAGCTCAGAAGTTATCTGAATTAAAGCGTCGCAATCTATACTGTGTGGTAAACACAGCAAAGCCGATCCACCACCTGATATTAAGACTATAACCAAATCCTTTTCAGTAACATTACCCAAAAGTTCAACCATTTGTTTTGTAACAGAAATATTTTCATTAGAAGGTAGAGGATGTGTACCCTTAAATGATTTTATTTTCTTCAAAATTCCAGCATAAACATCAAGCACTACACCGTCTGTAATTTTTTCGCCCATAATACCCTCAATAACTTTTGCTCCCTCAAAAGCGCACTTTCCAATTCCTATAAAATATATATTTTCATAATCAGAAAAAGCATATGTATTATTATCTATAAAAATATCATCTCCTTGCATTGATATTTTTTTACCAAGCACAGTCTCTGTCTTTATTGTTTCGTACCCAACCTCAATAATCTCTAAAGCATCTTTTCTAATCTTTGATTCTGAACGAAGTTCATCGATGTTTTTTATTATTGTCATTATAAAATTAAATTTTAATAAAATGTTTAATCAGATTGTCTGAATATCCATTAATGATATCATATCTATATACATAAATATTCACATATAAGATAAATTAAAATATAATGATAACTTTTTTTGCCTTAACTCCTTTTATTATACTTCTTGTTTTAATGGTTGTTCTTGAAAAACCAGCATACATTTCAGCACCAATCACTTTTTTTATAACATTAATACTATCTATATATATTTGGCAGATGGACGCTCAGTGGATACTAGGATCATTTGTTAGGTCTTTTTCTGTAACCATTGAGATAATGTTAATAATTTTTGGAGCAATATTTTTACTATTTGCTCTTCGGTCTGTTGGAGTATTTAAACCGATCGAGATGATGTTTCAAAAAGTAAGTACTGATTCAAGAATTCAGGCAGTCATTATAGGTTGGTTCTTTGTTAGTTTCATTGAGGGAATTGCTGGTTTTGGTACTCCGGCTATGTTGGCTGCGCCAATTTTAATAGCACTTGGTTTTCCAATTGTTCTGTCCGTTGTGATTACATTAATCGGAGACAGTGTTGCAGTAACCTTTGGAGCAGTAGGAGTCCCTATAACTATAGGTATTGCAGAAGGTGTTGGAGACACATTTCCTGTAGCTGTTTCAGCTCTGGTTGTCGGAGAGACAGCCTCCTTGATTCACATGCTTTTAAGTCCGATCATTCCATTTATTCTAATCCTAATGGTTGGTATAAATCTTGGTATATCTTTCAGAAAGAACTTACAACTCTGGCCATTTGCTTTAGTCTCGGGACTCCTGTTTACAATTCCATCATATTTAGTAGCAAAATTTTTAACTCCAGAATTTCCTTCAATAATTGGAGCTCTGGTCGGAGGAGGAATTATGATATTTCTTTTGAGGAGAGGACTCTTCCAACCAAAGGAATGTTACTCCTATAAAAAAGAAACACTGGAAGAAACTTTGTCTTCGAATGAAAACGGATTCTCAACAAAACAAATATTTAAATCATTACTTCCTTATATATTAATAATAGTACTATTACTACTTACAAGATTAGAAACATTTGGTTTTTCTGAAAAATTAAAAAGTATTTCTTTTTCAATTCCTGACATTCTAAACCTGCCAACTTCACACGAACTCTCAATTCTTTACTCACCCGGAACAATATTTATTGCTGTTGTTTTTCTTGGGTTGTTTGTGGGATACATTAACTTCACCCAGTTTAGAAACTCATTTCAAAAATCAGTATACAAAATAGGTTTACCATTTATTGGTTTGTTATTTGTTTTGGCTATTGTACAAATAATGATTTTTTCTGGAAATAACCTCTCTGGTTACGAGAGTATGCCCATGGAACTTGCTGGTTCGTTGACTGATCTAGGCTCTGCATGGCCTTTCTTGGCCCCTTTTGTTGGTGTGCTGGGTTCTTTCATCTCTGGTAGCTCAACTGTCTCTAATCTTCTGTTCTCAACCCTACAAGGAACAACCGCGATAGCAACAGGACTAAATGTTGTTTTAATCCTTGCCCTACAGGCTGTTGGTAGTTCTATCGGAAACATGGTTGCGATTCACAACATAATTGCAGCTCAGAGTGCAGTTGGGCTTAGTGGAAAAGAAGGTGCAATTTTACGGAAAACACTTCCCACTGTTTTGTTGTACTCAACCCTAGCTGGAATAATTGGCTTAGTGTTATCGTTTTTCATATTTTAAGTAAATAGATTTTTAAAAATAATAAATCCTATCTCGAATTAGTCACAAATGTTTAAGATTTCCAACTAAATTTACATACACAAAACCTGTTAGGTACAAGAAAATTTTTCTGCTATGATTTCCATAATGAAAGAAATCAATATTTGGGATTTAATTGTGATTGGAGGTGGACCAGCAGGAATGATGGCCGCTAGTACAGCGTCAGAATCTGGTGCTAAAGTTTTGTTGATTGAAAAAAACAAAGATCTTGGGCAAAAACTATTGATCACAGGTAGTGGCAGGTGCAACATAACCAATGCAGAAACAAACAACCACAAACTACTAGCTAAATTTAAAAACAGTAATAAATTTCTTTTCTCAGCTTTTTCACAATGGGGTGTAAAAGAAACACTTAATTTTTTTCACAGCAACGGAGTACCAACAAAGATTGAAAACGAACTAAGAGTTTTTCCTGTTTCAAACAAGGCAGAATCGGTCTGGACTGCTTTAGTTGAAAAATTAGATACAACAGGTGTTATAGTTCTACAAAAATCTCCTGTTACTGATTTAATTATTTCTAACAATGAGATAAAGGGAGTGATTATTAAAAATGGAAAAAAAATATATGGAAAATCCATTGTTATTGCTACAGGTGGCACCTCTCGTCCCGAGACTGGTTCAACCGGTGACGCTTACGACTGGCTTAGAAAAATAGGACATACTATAAACGAGCCCGAACCATCATTAGTACCACTCAAAACAAAAGAAAAATGGACAAAAACACTTTCAGGAGTTACTCTACAAAACATTAAAATTACTATCCTACAAAATCAACAAAAACAAAACACTGCAAAAGGTAAAATTCTTTTTACACACATTGGGGTTACAGGTCCAACTATTTTGAATATGAGTAAGGATGTAAGTGAACTTCTAAAATATGGAGAGGTTACTTTATCAATTGATCTTCGACCAGACCTAGACCATGGAGAACTTAACTTTAAACTTCAAGAGGAGTTTAGAGAAAATCATCGAAAAAAGCTCTGTAACACTATATCTAATATAATCCCAAAAGCTATTGTAAAAGTAGTGACGGAACTTTCAAACATTGATAGGGAGACTAAGTGTAACAGTGTCAGTCGAGAAGACAGGATTAAGATTATTAACACTATCAAAAACCTGCCAATTCAGATATCTGGTCTCTTGGGTGTTGATAAAGCAATCATCACAAGCGGCGGAGTTTCCACAGACGAAGTAGACTTTAAAACTATGCGTTCTAAACTTCATCCCAACCTTTATCTTGTTGGTGATATTTTAGATATTGATCGTCCTTCTGGAGGATACAGCCTTCAGCTTTGTTGGACTACTGGATTTGTTGCTGGGAAGAATGTGGTGAGGTAGTAGAACAGGACTATTTCTCTAAATCCAGAATTTCATCAATTCGAACATCTGAAACAAACTCTGGAACGTGACTTACCAAAACCATTGCACCTTCATACTTACTCAAACTTTCTGCAATTATCGGAATATGTCGAAAATTAATATGATTAGTTGGTTCGTCCAAGATCAATAGACCAGGCTCTAGTAGAACCAGCTGAGCAAAAGCTACTAGACCTTTCTGACCTTCAGACAGACTACCAATTTTACTTTTCATTATTTCACTTGTTATTAAAAAACCTGCAGCAGTTGAGCGCATTGTCTCTTCTCTCGGTCTTTCCATTATTGATATTAAGGATTCATAGACAGTCTGATTAAAATCAAGGTTCGAAAAGTCCTGCCGATAGTAACCAACCTTAACTCCATTCTTTATTTCTGATCCTGATGTTTTCTTTTGAGCAATTGATTCCAACAAGGTACTTTTACCAATTCCGTTTGGTCCTTGTAGTAGCAAATGTTCACCTTTTTTAACAACAAGACTTTTTTTACGGATAACTGGTTTATGAGTTTTTGGATTGATTGTTGTAAACTCAGTTACTTTTAGAATTTCGCCAACAACTCCTTCCTGAATAGGTATAGAGAAAGGACGGATAGTCTTATCATCTCTTCGAACGTCTACTTTGTTTTCTTCGAGCTCTTCAGCCTCGGTTCTCATTCGCTTAGCTAGAAGACGCATTCGCCCACCCTTGTTTGCAAAGAAGTTTGCTTTATCCTTATTTTCTTGAATTTTCTTAGACAGTTGAGCATTCTTTTTTTGCTCCTTATCAACCTGACTAGAAACCTGCTCTAGAACATCAAAATAGTTACCAACATACTGACCAACCTTTCTGGTATTGATATCAAGGTATAAAACTCCATCAGTAAATGAGTTTAAGAAATCAGCATCATGTGAAATAACCATTAATGTTTTTTTGTACTGCTTCAAATACTCCGTTAAATGTTCTACACCAGCACGATCCAGGTTATTGGTTGGCTCATCAAGTAATAAAAGATCTGGATCCTGTATCAAAGCAAAAGCCAACAGAAGTCTGGCCTGTTGTCCTCCAGAAAATGAACCGACTTTTTTATCATGAATTCCTTCACTTTGTTGAAGATTCACAATATCCAAAACAGCATCTATTTTTGGATCAATGTTATAAACCTTTTCAACGCTAGGACCTTTTTTAAACTTAGATAGACTTATTAAGGCTCTTTCAAAAAACTTTCGAACTGTTAAATCTAGTTCTTCGCGTAATATTACTTGACGACCAATAGCTACTGACATTCCATTAGAAAGAAAAACATTACCGGACTCAGGTTTTAGACCACCAGTTATAAGGCCAAAAATTGTACTCTTACCTCCGCCATTTTGACCCATAACAGTAATTTTTGAGTTTCTACGCACAGTAAAAGAAACCTCCTCCAAAACAGGTTTGTTTGGTTCATATTGGAAATCTACTTTATCAAAGCGTAAAATTACTTCATCTCTAGCCATAAGCTAAGAGCATAACATATATTGCCTATTCGAAAAACTCGATCCTATAGAAATAGGATGTGTGTTAATATTTAAAAATTAAAATTAAGATTAATTCTAAGATAAATAAAATTTTTATGAGTAAGAAAATCACAAAAGCTGGAGGCAAATATACTAAAAGTCACAGCTCAGCAATTCCTGCTTCAAAAAAATATTTAGACTTCCTCGACAACCTAAATGATGTAAAAAAGATTTCACTCGGAATAATAAAAGCAAGTTGCCCTTCAAAAGGACAAGGTTATCTGAAGACCAAACAACGACCTAGTGGTTTTCTACTAACAGTTAGAGGTAACAACAGCATACAAGAGATTGGAATCTACACAGATCAGGCAAGTGATGTAATCAAAAAACTAAACGAAAAATTTATCAAATAAACGCTACCAATTACCAAAGAATCTTTTAACACAGAGTGATTATTCTATCTCAAATAATTCCTTAGATAACATCAAACCTTTCTCATCAACTTCGTAGAATATAATGGTTCCTAACGGCATCTCAACAAATCTTATCTGAGTATCTGGAATATTTTCAATATATTTAATTAAAGCTCTAATTGTATTTCCATGAGAAACTAAAAGTATATTCTGTCCAGAAACTAAATCTGGAATAATATTTTTTTGATAGTAAGGTACCATTCTGTTAAATACCATCTTTAAAGTTTCTCCATTTGGAATTTCACAGTCCCACTCCCTTCGAACACAGTTATATTTTTCTTTACCAAAAATCTTTTCCATCTCTGCTTTATTCTTACCAGTATAATCACCATAATCTCTCTCCTTAAACTCTGATGACATCTGAATTGGTATTTCTAAAACCTCCATACCTTTAAGGATTCCGTTTAGGGTTTCATGTGTTCTTATTAAATCAGAACAGACAACCCTATCAATTGACTGGCCTTTCAGGAATTTACCCATCTTTACAGCCATCTCCTTTCCGTATTCTGTTAAACCTACATCTTTAATACCTGTCCATCTTCCGGTTTTATTCCACACTGATTCATGATGACGAGTAACAATAAACCTACCACTTTTATTATTCATATTCAGATTTAATTAATTATAAAAATAAAATCAACAAGCTAAACAGACTGTATGACCTCCTCTAGCCCAGGCCTCAATACCACCTGATAGTTCAACAACATTTTCAAAACCCATCTCCTGCATAATTAAAAGCGCATCAGCACTCCTTGTGCCGATCCGACAATAGATTGCATAGTTTCCCTTTTTATCAAGTTCTGATAGATTTTCTAAAAAATCTGAATTCTGATAATCAATATTAATAGCTCCAGGAAGATGTCCTATGGAGTACTCTTCTGGAGTACGAATATCAATAACCAATGAATCTTTTTCATTGGTTATTGAATAAAAATTCTGTACCTCAATCGAACCACTATACACAACATTAACTTCACTCTGATTAAGATAATATAAATTTACAACCAATAGAAAAAATCCAAACGTTAAAAGACCTATGGTGTATTTATTTACTAAATATTTCAAAATAATCTAAATTAAGATTTAAAAACCTTACTTCTACTTAACTAAGATTTTTAGTTTGAAACGAATACATTTCGATCAACACTAGTCCAACCGTCGAAATCAACTAGCTCCCCATCTACTATATCGTGTGATACGTAGTTTACAGGTGTGAAGGATTCATTTCCATATGTTTCGTAGACCTCGTTCCATGAACTTTCATCAGCGAACGGAAATCCATCAGGTTGACCTATATCATCAACTAAAAACTCAACATCAGACACATTTCCATCAACACAGTCAAACTCTATAACACCCATAAACATAATGTGTCCTTCGTTAAAGTTTATAACTAGACGATTGTTTCCAATAAACTGATAGTGTTCGGGAGAGTTCCATGTTCCATAAGTTTCGTGAGTAATACCAGCTTTTAAATTATTCCAATTAGATTCAACGCTAGCAATTACAGATGTCTGACCAGATTCATCGACTTCACAAGGTGAAAAATAAAGAGCTACTCTATCTGAATATGTATTACCTGTTAAAACAAGTTTTTCTGCTGCACCTTGTGCAGGATGAGACATTGCCCATGGGCCAGAAGCATAAACCATAACCTCCAAATTAAGGTTAAGTGAGTCAGAAGATACTGAATTACCTTCACTGTCAATTATTTCAGTTTCGTCTGTGATTGTTAACCAAACAGCTGAGCCTAAAAGCTCTTCTAATGATCCACTATATGAATCATAGCCTTCATCTAAACCTTCAGCTACTAAAATTCTTTCACCATCAATTGAGAGAACATAACCAGTTAACTCAGGCTGGGTCAAAGGTTCCTCGGTAACAGAAGACTGGTACCAAACATATGATAGTACTAACAAAACAATGAACAATATGGTTAAAATTAAATTTTTCATATAAATAATATTAATTAATAAACTGGAATGAAGAAATTATAACTAAAACATCTTCCAGTGTCACTTGGCCGTCAATTTTAGTAAACCAGAAAACTCTATTTTCCTCATCTACTGGAAATATTTGTATATTATGATTTCCTTCCTTACCGATCAAAACATATCCGCGAACCTTATCTGTCTCAAACTTACCAACGCCACCAGAAATATCTATTTCACCATCAGATAAAATTACCTTTAAGGTTAATAACCTAGCCAAGGCGTTAGCTTCATCTAGACTGGTGGCATTTCTAACGTCATCGATCGTTACACTATAAGTTTCCTGTAATAATTTATAACTGGATGAAATAAGCTCAGTATCAAAATTACCTTCAATCATCTCTACACTTTTCTCCAAAAGAGAACTTTGAATTATCTCAAAAAAATCAAAGTGTTCAGTTCTCCAAACCTGAAATACGTTCTCTTCAGATATGTCTGCAATCAAAACTTCAGGTTGACCCAGACCATCAGTCACAGCAGTATGACGAACTGAAACTCTATATCGATCCAATACACTAAAAGTGTAATCTTGTGTCTCAACAACACTTAAGTCCAATAGCTCTGAATATTTCTCTGGAATTTCAACAGTCTGGATTGACTGATAGAGTGACGGGAAATCTGATTCAGGAAAGCGCTCACTCAAAACAGAAACAACAGCATTGATCTGACTTTTTTCACCGTAGACATATCTGTCTAGAGCAAAATACAGCCCTGCAGAAATCAATATAACGGCGAAAAAGTATAGGAATATTTTGTTTGTAGACATATTTATTTAATGACTATTATGAATGGACTATATCATATTTCGCTAATTTTTCAATAAAAACCAGACACACAGAACTTTACATTTTCTTTAATATTTTTATATCTCTAAGTAGGGTTTTTTTGAGTTTTTGGTTATATATTGATGCTGCTGGATGATATAAAGGAACAATCACAACCTCTCCATAGGAAAGCTTGGTTATATATTTTCGACCATGTGCTTCTCCAATACTTGGTATTGAAATTTCATTACAAAATCTTTTCAGGATATAATCCATTGAAAAACGACCAAGGGTTACTATTATTCGTGGCTGGATAATCTCAATCTGTCGATCTAAAAAAGGAGCGTACATGACTATCTCCTCTGGTGATGGGTCTCGATTGTTTTCTGGTCGGTCTTTAACGATGTTTGTAATATAAACATCATCTCGCGAGATATTAATATAGCTCAGTAGCTCATCAAGAACACGACCAGCTGATCCGCAAAAAGGTCTTCCGGTCAGTGCTTCCTTTTTTCCTGGAGCTTCTCCAATAAACATGATCTCGGACATCACAGAACCTTCACCTATAACAGGCTTAGATCCAGACAAAATTCGCTCACAACATAAAGGAGAACTGTTCAGTGCTATAACTTCTTTCTCAATCTGTTTCAACTTTCTTTCTCTATTTTTGAGGTTGTTCATAAATATATGGCACAAAAGAAAATCCTTCAAGACACTTTTCTTGCTTCAGCTTTTTATTTTGAAGTCGAAAAAGGCATAACTTATCATCAATCGGAGCGACCAACATACCACCTTCTTTTAAGGCTTTCTTAAATTCTTTGGGTACCTCGTTTACCACCGATGCGTTGATTAAGATTTTGTCGTATGACCTGCTAAATATATTTTTCTTATCACTGGCTGAGTAAAAAAATGTTGGTGCTACTTTATCCTTATATTTCTCAAGATGAACTGGTCCAGCCTCCAAAAAATCATCAAAGACATCAATTCCAACAACCTCACCTTCTTTGCCAACCGAAGCTCCTAATATGGCAGATGTCCATCCAGATCCAAAACCAACATCAAGCACTCTTTCCCCTTTTCTGGGATCCAACAACGAAAGCATTAAACCTACTGTTGTAGGTTGAGAAATAGTCTGCCCGTTACCGATTGGTAAGGAATAGTCTTCGTATGCCTCAGCTTCATAATCTGGCGGAACAAAATATCGACGATTAATTAAACTAAAAGCTTTTGCAAGGTTAGAAGACTCCTCGACTACTCGAGTGTTGTGTATAAGATGCTCTAGAAGCTGTTGATTGTTTTCCAACATATAATTTCTAAAATTACACCTTCGTATTAAATGACTTTAGTATTGTTATGCCTTATAACCCATAGCACAGAACATAACAAACACAATCTGTTTCAAGAAGGATACCTACTTTTAAATAAATACAGGAAGTTCCTTTATTCTGTGTCAGAGTCATTCTGGTCTTGATCTGTTTCAGATTCAGAAAAAGTTTGGAACTTAAAAACTAATACCTCTCCACTCTCATCAATTAGAGGAACGTCTCGATTACGATCAAACACTCGTCCTTGCTCTTCTTCTCTTTCAGCTAGGTGATAAACCAGTGCGTAGTAACTTTGTCCAGGGACAGTGTCACGAAGTAAGTTAACTTGACCTTCTGTTTGTTCCTGATTAAAAAGTCTAGCGCCTAAAATTGCTCCAGGTTTACCGTCCAATTCTTCGTGTATAACAACCCATCTTGATTCAGGAAATGATATAGAGTTTATTATCACAACTTCTCCAGCAGTCTGATCTAGAACGTCAATTTCTTCTCCGTTGGAAATAACTATAGGTGTCTCAACAACGTCTTCAGATAGCTCGTTATCTATCTCAGAACCATTTTCATCCACATCAATCTCATCAATTACATCATCAGTGGTAGTCTCTTGTCCTCGATTAAAGATAAACAACAAGCCAATAATGATTAAAATACTAACTATCCATATAGTTTTATTGTTTCCATTATTAGAATCAGCTGTACCTCTATTTTTATTCGCTTTACTATAGTTTTTCATATTAATCTTAAAATAAACTTATAAACACTTTTTTTCATTCTACTTTAATTTACAAAAAAAACAAACCTAAATTCCAGTTATTTTTTCTAACTCCTCATAAACATCTTTCTGTTTTGTTTTATGAATTCCATACTCCTCAAAAAGACCAAAGTTTTTCTTAAGGTCGCGACAGAACACCACACCTTTTTTGAGAATATTTTGTTTTTGAGAATTACTTAATGTATTAAGTGCAGTAATCGGATGTAGTTTATTTTCTTCTATAAGATTTTGCAGATTTCCAACTTTAGGATAGTTCCAGCCAATCATTTTTAATCCAGCACATTTTCCATACTCAAGTGCTGTGTGACTAAACTTAGTGTTAGTTACCAACCACATTTGTTTTGGTAAATATCCTGAAAAATTATGATGGTCTCCACCAGACACATCATCAAAACGAGCTTTAGCCGATAAACTGTCTTGTAGACCGCTTCTAGTACCTTGATCATTATGAAACTTTGCTTCAACAATAAATGCTTCTGGTGAATTTTCCTTATATGCGTAGACATCAACCTCATGTGATATGCATTTTCCAGACATCATTAAACGAACCTCAGTCTTGTACCCAATAGTCCTTAAAACACCAGCAACTAAATCCTCGAAGGGATAACCTGTTGGCCCGAGATCAATAACTGCTCCACGCAAGGAGTAGTTATACGCAGTATTTTTATGTCTTTCTCTTAAAAACCTATACGCTTCACGATAAATTTCACGAGTACTGATCCTTGGTCGTAAAATCCCTTCAATATCCTCAACAACCTCAGATATGTCACTCTCTGATGCACCTGAGTTTCTTAAAGAATTCTCAAGTTTTTCAATTTTAAATTCCTCAACTAGACCACTTGCCTTTATTACATCTATATTACTAAATTTATTCATAATTTTTTATTTTAACCAGTATATTCTATCATAAAAAAATTCACTACAAAGGTAACTTATTATCTATAACACCTCCTCCAACACAAACCTCTCGATCATAAACAACGAGTGACTGCCCAGGAACTAATTGCGGTCTTTCTGTAGTGAATTCAAAAATAAAATTTTCTGTATTTTTTTCTGCAAGAACTGCTCGATAAGTTCTTTCTCGATATCTAACTTGTAAATCATACTCACAACCTTCTTCTATAGGCAGAAACCAATTACAGTTACTAGCTGACACCTTTTGAGACAAAGAAAGATTTTTTTTATTTTCTGTTACAGTCAAGGTGTTATTTTCTAAATCCTTATCTAAGATATAGAAGGGTCCACTAGAAGGAGTTTTTTTTGATACCTCAAAACCTCTACGCTCACCTATGGTATAAAACCAGACACCTTGGTGTTTACCAATTAACTCACCAGACTCATCTAAAACATCTCCGGTCTTAGGTTTAATATAGTGTGAAAGAAACTTTTTTAAATCAGTCTTACCCAAAAAACATATTCCCTGACTATCTTTTTTTCCAGCATTTGAAAGACCTGCCTCTTTAGCTATTTGACGTATTTCATTTTTATTAAATCCACCAACCGGAAAAAGCAAACTCGGTAAAATTTTTGAGGGTATGTTCCAAAGAAAATAACTTTGGTCTTTTTCACGATCAACTCCCCTACTTAAAAAAAACTCTTTTTTTTCATTCTCATTATTCTGAACATAGTGCCCAGTTGCAACCATACCAGCTCCTTCATACATAGCTCTTTCAAAAAAAGCGCCGAATTTAACATAGCTATTACACATCACATCTGGATTAGGTACTCTCCCTCGACGATACTCTTCTACCATATAATCTACTACATTTTTTTTGTACTCCTGACGACAATCAACAACTTTTAGTTCAATTCCAAGTTCACTCGCAACTCTCATCGCATCTCTTCGGTCGTCCCTAGCTGTACATTCAATAAAATCAGGTTGCCATGTTTCAATAAAAGCACCGGTTACATCATAACCTTTTTTTTGCAACAACCATGCTGTAACTGAAGAATCAACACCACCAGACATTGCAACCCAAACCTTTTTTTTATCTGTATCCACCATAAAAACCTATCAAAAAAATCTATTGCCTTAGAAAGTTAACTCTGTTGTATTGATGTTCATCAAAATCTCGAGCGTAGTACATATTACCCGAAAGATCTGAAAGGAAGTACCAATAATCATTCTCTATTGGGTCGATTGCAGCTTTTATAGAATCCAGTCCAGGATTTGAAATCGGGGTCGGTGGCAAACCAACATTACGATAAGTGTTGTACGGGTGTTCAATTTTTAGATCATCTAGTGTTAGTTGATAAGTATTTTTATTATTAACGTATGAAAATGATGCATCAACTTGTAGTGGCATACCAATATCAAATCTCTTCCACAAAATATCTGCTATCTTTCTCTTTGACTCAACTGTGTTTGCTTCAGTCTCCAAAATTGAAGCCATAATCAAAATTTCTTCAAGAGTACGAGGTGAGTTTTCGATTTCGTCCAGTAGCGGTTCAATTCTATTTTGGAAGTTTCTTTCCATTAACTCAACCATTCTTAATGAATCAATGTTTGGCGTTATAAAATATGTGTCAGGAAAAAGATATCCTTCTCTACCAAATTCTATTACTTCGTCAAATTTTATATTATCAAAATTTCTGTCGAGTTCCTCAGCAATCCGAAAAATGTTCCAACCCTCAAAAATTATAACTCTTACAGGGTCTAAACCATGACGAGCAGAACTAAAACGAAATGATACTGAGAATACAGATTCAGGTCCTGAAAAATAATAGTCACCAGCATTGATTGAACGCTCACCTTTCATCAAAATCACAAGGTTCCTAAAAATTAACTGTGATTTAATATAACCTTCATTATGAAGTTTCTCTGAAATATCAGACAATGTGTCACCTTTTTCAATCGTAATCAGAGTGTCTGAAGGAAAATCTTTTGGTGGTAAAGAAAAAATTAAAAAAATAACTGTTCCTAATACAGTAAGCGTAACAAATACTATAACAACGGTTAAAATTAATTTAATCTTCTCTTTTAATTTATACATACTGAACAATTACCTACTGAGGAATGTTTACAGGAGCCTCAGCTTTTTTAGATCGTATTCTCTCAAAAGTTGGAGTTGTGACCACTTTTCCAGGAAAATGAAATACAGACGCCACTTCTTCAGCGCTTAACGTAAAGTGCGGAGATATGTATGGCATATGAAAATATGCACGAAATCTATAGGCATCAAATATTCTTTTAGATATTCTTGCTCCTCGTATTCTATCAACATCCTGCCAAAACCAGTTCATAGGATCATGCCCTCGAGCTTTATCAAAAGAATTATGTATTTCATCTCCAAACTGCCCTAATGCTCCAGGAATGGTAGAAAGCCTAGTCACATCAAAGGAATTTTTTTCAGTAATGTACAAAATTCTCATTCCACAATCAAAAGCGTGTTTACTGAGGTTTCTTTCCATTGATTCAATAAAACTTCGTTCCATATTAGAAAGCATAATAATCGGTTGATTATCCTCACCAACAGACTTAACCTGATCACCAGTCTTTAATTTTTTAACAATCTCTTTTCCTTCCTCACGCCAGCTCTGTTTTTTAAACAAACTACCTTGTACCTTTTTTTCTTTTTTATGTTTCCTTATTATAATCTGAAAACAGAAATACTCACCCGGACCAATGCTTCCAAGCGCTTCTATAAAAGAACTCAACGGGTCTGTCTTTGGTTGCAGGTCTTCATCTTGATCTTTATCCATTTCATAATACTTGTATGTCTTTATTGGATAAGGATCTGGCTTTTTAAGATCCATCTCTGAACCCCAGACGATATATTTTTCTAAATCAGTCGGTAGTTGTTTGGTGTAGTCATCAACTTCGTTAATCTCAACTGTGGGGTACTGTGAATAGATTGCCGCAACAACACCTGCTTTCCAACGCTTTCGAGTCCATATAAAAAAACTTATTCGTCCTTCAAACGAAACTATTTCTAGAGAAAACCAAGGACGTGTCATACCGTGCCACAGACGCATAATAAAGTTACTTTCTCCACTACCAACATTCATAGACTCCAAAACCATTTCCATAGCCTGAGGAGTCTTCTTTATTTCTTCTGGGATATGTATCTCTAAAAGCGTCCAACCTTCTTTACGAAAAAAAACATTTTTTAAATAAGCTAGACGAAAACGCCACGCAAAAAAAAGTAACATTGAAGGAACTAAAATAGCCAATAAAATATAAAACACTTGATAAGCTAAAATAGCTCCTTCGCCAAATTTTTCAATTAAAAAACTTTCGATCATGGTGTAATTTCTTACACCTCCTATTGTACCACAGAATATTTCCCTTGCTTGTCCTTACGGAAATAAGCAGGATTTTGGAGGTTAACTAATACAGTGTTTTCTTTTACAAATCTTTTCTTCAAAACAATTTCAATAATCTCTTTTTTTGTAAGTGGACCATGTTCTAATAAAACATCACGGATAACATCCTTAACCACTCCACCAGAAAAACCCCATTCATTTAATGCATAAAGACCTCGGCCCACCAAAATAAACCTTGGGTCCTTAATCAACTCATTGTGTGTAGTAGCAACGTGAGCTTTTTTGTTAAAAACTTTTTCGATTGATTTAGCAATATCTCTAAAATGAATTGGTGTTCCGTGTTTTCTCATTATCAAGAAAGCATAGTCACGAATACCTTTTGCCTTAACATTTGGCGACTGTGATTTTCCCCATTCACCCAAAGGATTCTTTCCAAGTTTTTTTGACAAAGAAAGCCATCTACGAACAATTTCATCTTGACGATATTCTTCTGAGACACCTTTTAGATCCTCTAAAAACAACTTAATCATATCAGGTTCTGAGATTAAGTCATCATCAGACAGACTTTGGTATAAATTTTGTAGTGAAATATGAATCTGGCCAGAAAGATCTTCATCTATATGCCATCTATGGTGAAAATCTTGGTCTTCCCGTCTTTTTATAAAGTAATCACCAATAACTAAGAGAAAATGAATATGGTTTTGAATATCAGATTTATTAGAGATACTATTCAAAAGATCCTTTTCAGATACCATTCCTCCAAGTTTCTTAATAACATCTTTAATCTCATCAAATATATTACTATTTTTAAGAGTCACTTCAGAACGACGAATATACTCTAGGGAGTGGTTTTCGATTTGACGAACCCTCTCTCTTGTAATTCCGTATTTTTTACCAATTAATTCTAGAGTCTCTTTTTTAACAGTAGTACCTAAACCGTAACGTGCAATTATAATATCCCTTGCTTTGTCTGAAAGAACAGAAAGCAAATCTTTGGTAACTTTTTTTGGTTTAAAGGCAATAATAGCCATCTGCTGACCACTCACCTTTACCTGACTTTTTGTTTTATTTTTTGTTGGCATAGTTATTCCTTTTTCAATTTTTTCTATACAGTAGTTATAGCACTATTATCATAATTAGTCAAAACTAATTTGTAAAAAACCCTAAATTACAAAATTAATTAATCGATCAGGGATAAAAATTTCCTTTTTAATTAAATTTTCAGTAGGAATCCATTTTAATATCTCTGGTAAATTTTTAACCTTTTCAAGTATTTCTCCTTTTTGAGAACCCTGTTCGACTACTATTTTTGCGCGAACTTTTCCGTTAACTTGAATCACAATACTAACATTTTTATCCTTCAATTTATCTGGGTTGAAGCTTGGCCATTTAGCAACATGAATGCTTTTCTTCTTACCAATCATCTGCCAAAGCTCCTCTGTAATATGTGGTGCGAATGGAGCCAAAAGTATCAATAAGGACTCATACTCCTTTAACTTAATACTTTCTTTGTCCCAGAATCTGTTGGACAAAATCATTAAATCAGATATCACTGTATTGAAGGAAAAATCTTCTATGGATTTGGTTACCTGTTTAATCGTTTTGTTTAGTAAAACTTCGTCAGCCTCCTCAGTAACTGCACTTTTACTAATCTTATCAGATATCTTCCACACTCTTTCCAAGAACCTTCTAACACCCATAATGTTTTTATCACTCCAGGAACCACCTTGCTCAAAAGGTCCCATAAACATTTCATAAAGACGCAATGAATCAGCCCCGTAATTAGAGACCACCGTGTCTGGATTAATTACATTACCAAAACGTTTACTCATCTTTCGACCATCTGGACCACTTATCATTCCTTGACTCTTAAGTTTCTGGAACGGTTCAAGTGTACTAACAGATTTAATATCATACAAAAACTTATGCCAAAATCTAGCGTATATTAAATGACGAGTAGCGTGTTCAACTCCACCAACATAAACATCTACAGGCATCCACCGATTTTCTTTTTTTAATGACACTAAACTTTTTTTGTTTTCAGGATCAATGTATCGCAAATAATACCAAGACGAACCAGCCCACTGTGGCATAGTATTAGTCTCACGACGTGCCTGTCCGTTACATTTTGGACAGTTTGTATTTACCCAAGAAGAGATATTAGCTAGAGGTGACTCACCTGTACCGGTAGGCTCATAGTCTTTAACCTTTGGCAACTTAACAGGTAGATCATTCTCTGGTACAGGAACAACGCCACATTTTTCACAATGGACCAATGGTATTGGTTCACCCCAATATCTCTGTCTAGAAAACACCCAATCTTTCAGCCTATAAGTAACAGTAAATTCCCCCTTAATCTTCTCAACTATTATCTTTCGAGCTGTTTCTGAGTCTAGGTTTGTAAACTCTCCAGAATTTATTAAAACACCGTCGTTTAAATAAATATTTTCTGAATTCTCCAGAATCTTCAATAGAAACCTACCCTCAACAACCGAAAAAAAGTTAGACATTTCTTCCTTACTCTTCCAAACAACTTCATGTAATGAAGCTTCAACATCGTCCACATCTTCTCTACTGTAATCTTCTAATTCAAAAAATACATAACGAAATCTGGCCCACCTGTTAACTTTTTTAACTCGATGATAAAAGAGACTATGGATTGCAATATCAGGATCATTAATTAATTTTAAGTTTTTATATCCAGTTTCCTCAAAGACTTCACGACGGCCAGCATCCACCAAATCTTCTCCATCATCAAGTCCACCAGTTACCAAACCATTCATATTAATTCCCTTCCAGCTGATACATAAATATTTATCAGTTTTAGGATCTCTTACAACAGCACACACAGCTTCTCTTTTAATAAAGTCTAAACCCTTACGGACTGCATCATCACCTGAGAGAGCAGTAAACTTTGGTTCAATCACTTTTTTTACAGGTAATTTAAATTTATTAGCAAACTCAAAATCACGTTCGTCGTGAGCTGGAACAGCCATAATAGCTCCTGTTCCATATCCAATCAGAACATAATCGGCAATCCAAACAGGTATTTGCTTCTTAGTAGCTGGATTTACAGCAAAGATTCCCTTTAATTCTACACCAGTTTTTTCTTTTGCCTCGGTTGTGCGTTGTAGCTCTGTTTTTTTTCTAGCTTGGTCTATATATACCTGAACTTCTTTTTTATTTTTTATTCTATCCCACAAACTTTTCAACATAGAATGTTCTGGTGATAAAACAAGGTATGTGGCACCAAATATCGTGTCAGGACGTGTTGTAAAAATCTTAATCTCCGTTGAAAGTTCGTTAAAAATTTTAGGTTCCACCTTACCACAAATATGGTTTTCTTCAGGATTAATAATAACCAAATCACCACTTGTTACTTCCGAAATTTTATCAGACTCAGATGGAGGAACAACACTGTCTTTAAGACTTTTTAAAACAGTAACTCTTTGAGAATTTTTTTTAATTTTTTCAAAATTATACTGCCAATTAAAATCAGTCTGATACTTTCTTTTCGGCTCCAAAAACGAAGCCGCCAGGACAAGCCTCTTGATTGGAGTTTTCAATGACTCAACAACCTTCATAGCTACTGATCCACCATGACTGTGTCCTAAAATAACTGTGTCTTTGTTTAATCTACAATTATCCAAAACAAACTCAGCCTGTTTTAAAACATCGGGGTTATCAGCTTTAGGTAATTTAGGGACTTCGACAGTGTGACCTTGTTTTTCCAACTCTAGTTTTAACCACGGGAAAAAATTCTTTTGAGGTGAACCTTTGTATCCATGTAATAAGATAAAATGAAGTTTTTCCCCTACTTGAAAGTTTATAAAAGATCCCTCAGATCGACCAATCCAGTTTCTTTGTAGTTCTTTAATATGTTCTGGCCAATCAAGACCACTAAGGTCTTTCAGCAACCGGTCTGCATACTTAGTAATTGAAAGAACCCACTGACGAATAGGACGTTGTTCTATCTCAGAGTTACACCTCTCACATTTACCATCCTCCAGATCCTCGTTAGCTAAACCAGTTTTACAACTTGGACACCAATTAATAGGCTCATTTGATTCGTAAGCTAAACCTTTTTTGTACATCTGCAAAAATGTCCACTGAGTCCATTTGTAATACTCTGGGTCTGTTGTGTTTATCTCGCGAGACCAATCGTAGTCAAAACCTAAAATTGAGACCTGATTTTTAAATCTTTTTACGTTATTTTTTACAGCCATTTCAGGATGTATCTTGTTCTTAATTGCATAATTTTCAGCTGGTAGACCGAATGCATCCCATCCCATTGGGTGTAAGACATCATGACCGGTCATACGTTTGTATCTAGAAATAATATCAGTAGCAATATATCCTTTAGGGTGACCTACGTGCAGACCTTCACCTGAAGGATAAGGGAACATATCTAAGCAGTAAAACTTTTTCTTTTTACTTTCCTTAGTCTTGTATAGATTACTTTTCTGCCAGCTTTTTTGCCATTTTTTCTCAACTCTTTTATGATCGTATTGACGCATAATTTTCTAAATTAAACTCGATAGAAACATTATTATATAAATCTAAAATTAACTTAAGTATTATATTACAATACCACAGCCAGCAATCTTCTACAAAAAAAACCCCAACTAATACATTAATATAATAGTTGGGGTTTTAGAGTTATCAGACAGAGACTTTTTCCATTGCGTCAGCGACGCGATTTATGGATAAACCCCCTTCTTCCCTCTTTTTTATTTGAACAGTCTTCCTTCCTGGAGGATTAATTGCCGCAAGAACGATCTTGCGAATATCTTCCAGTGAAAGGCGAGTT
Source organism: Candidatus Campbelliibacteriota bacterium (assembly GCA_007117035.1). GTDB lineage: Bacteria > Patescibacteriota > Minisyncoccia > Phycocordibacterales > CSBR16-193 > CSBR16-193. Next base: position 44,904 of record SKHG01000036.1, on the reverse strand, counting down.
GGTGAGACTCCGGTAGCAGAATGGCATCCGTTCATAATTCTTCCAGCCTCGCGCTGGTAATACCACTCAGGTGCTACTGAAAGGTGACCGTCCAAAGAAAGGTTAGTCTTTCTTATCTGGTTACCCTTTCCTCTCCGGTGAAGCTCATTAATTCTTAATCGAGTTGCAACCCGATCTAACTCTGCCAGCGTTACTCTTTTGTTGGCCAAAACCTGAGTGTGTCCGGATGAACACCTTTTAATAACCGCATCATATCCTCGGCTCCATGCCGAGTTTACAATTTGATCATTATCAGATTCAATTGTTATAAGGCGTAGCTTCTCACCATGAATCCAGATTGATTGGACACGATAGTCATCTCTTTCCTTCCGTGCTTCCTTTTCAATCTGAGCAATCTCTTTTCTACCCTCCACAAATCGGCACTGCCTTTCATATAGAGCATCTAACAGAATGCTGAAGTAGTCTACAACAGACTTTGGCGAATCTGCCCACTCGTTTGACAAAGCAAGAACCAATGGTCCAAGCTGATCAAAACTAGAGGATCCTTCGACATCGTCACTGTGAACCATCTTCAGAATCTGTTTAAGTTCAGGTAAATTCTGAACCCCCAGAAGCTCTGCAATTATTTCTGCAGAACTTTTACCGTAGTGACCACTCCCGTTGCGAGAGTGTTCGTCTGTTACACCTCCACCGACTCCTATCGGTAGCAGACCTGCAAGGATGTGATTCCTTACAGATTTGCCATCTGGTGTTGAATTACCAGACGGCCAGACAATAATTTCAAGTTCATGAAGATTTTTAATCAAATCTCCACCAAACTTGAAAATTAACCAGACTGCAACCACCTCATCGAGGTGGATGCGCGAATGCACTGCGATTCTTTTCAGATTCGACAGTACGTTACGTAGCATTCCTTTTCTCATTCTTTACCTTTCTTTTTGTTGTTTTTGTTTATGAACCAAGAATCCAAAAATACAATAGCACAAATAAATAAATATGTCAAACTATATCTTAAACTCAATTACATCACCGTCTTTAACAATATATTCCTTACCTTCAGTTCTTATCAAACCTTTATCTCTAGCTTCTGATTTAGAACCTGCTTCTAATAATTTCTGCCACTCCACCACTTCAGCTTTAATGAATTTTTCCTGAAAATCAGAGTGTATAGCTGATCCTGCTTCTGGAGCTGAGGATCCCCGTCTAATAGTCCAACCACGAGTTTCCTTTTCACCTGTTGTAAAATATGTAATCAAATCCAACATTTCGTAGCCTTTTTTAATTAATGAATCGACACCGTCGTCTTGGGCACCCAGCTCCAAACGAAAACTTTCTTTCTCAGCAGGATCAATTCCTTGTAATTCTGAACCTATTCCAGCGTCTATCTTAACTTGAGGCGCATTTTCGCGGTCCAGTTGCATCTCAAGGTCTTCAATTCGGCCATCTCGTACTTCATCGAGATTAATGGCTCCTGCTTTTTTATTTAAAACATACAACATTGGTTTTAGAGTTAAAAGATTTAAAGGTTTCAATCTTTTCCGTTCATCGTCAGTAAGATTTGACCCGTAAAGTCTCAAACCTTCTGACAGAAGATTAATAGCCTTCTTTAAACTCTCGCTTTCAGCTACAGCATCTTTATCACCTTTTTTTACATCTCGTTCTGTTTTCGCTATTCTTCTCTGAACAGTATCAATATCTGATAGCAATAACTCAGTGTTTATAGTCTCAATATCACGAGCAGGATAAACCGAACCCTCAACATGTATCAAAGAGTCATCGTCAAAGATTCGTACCACATGTGCAATCACATCTACATCTCTAATATTCTGCAAAAACTCGTTACCCAAGCCTTCACCTTTAGAAGCACCACGGACCAAACCAGCAATATCAACAAACTCCACCACAACAGGAACTACCGATTCAGATTTACTAAAATCAGCTAAACTTTCCAAGCGTCTGTCTGGAACTGGTACGACCCCCACAGAAGGATCAATAGTACAAAATGGGTAATTTTCAGCTGGCACTGCCTTTTCGGTCAGCGCATTAAAAAGTGTTGACTTACCAACATTCGGTAGTCCGACAATTCCGATAGATAATGACATATTTTTTTGATTCTAGATTTAGGATTTAAGGGTTTAAGATACTAAAGTATCATACCAACACGAAATTAATTTGCAAACCTAACATTCTTTAACAAGGAACAATTTCGTTAGGCAAAATTATAAATTTATCTGTATTCTTTTTTATTATCCATACCATTATTACTATTCATTTTTCAAGTAATATCTGAAAAAATAATATTTTTGATTTAGATTTTTTTCTAATGTTCTAATAAATTTTTATCTAGGTTTGAGGTGTGTAATATGCCTTTCAAGAATTTTTTGTATAGTGGCTGGAAAATCATCAATACTTGATGGTACTAAACTATCTAGTCCAAAATGATACAAACTAATCAAGTACGAGAAAATTACAAAAAAACCCGAACTCAGTTTTGAGTTCGGGTGTTTGTTTTAATCCTAGTAGAGACTTTCGTCTCTTTCGTTGAACTGTGGTTCTATCCAGATCAAGTCGACTAAGCGAAGGTTATCATAATTTTCTAGGTACCACTTCCGATTGTACCTTTTTCCATCAACCTCAACATATCTCACTAACCCACGTAGTGTGAGAGTGTCATCCACTGCGGTTCCAGGATCTCCTCCCTGCATTATATATTCAGCATAAACAACTACCGGTTGGCGATCGTCAGACTGAATAAAATATATCGCTACAACTAATGCTGTGATGCACATTGCAATTAGTATGGAGTCGTTTTGATCAATACCTATTCTTCTTGCGTTACGTAATGACTTCATTTACCCTTCCTCCTTTTTTTGTTTTCATTTCAAACCAGAATGATTTGAATTCCTTTTATATTATATAACATAAGTATTATGTTTGTCAATAAGAATATTCGGAGTAAATACATGCATACAAAATATTATTTTAAGATAACAAAGTTATTATATTTTTTAAAAAAAACCGCACAATTTTATGAATCCTGTTACAGGATAAAAAAATTGTGCGGGGATGATTGAATAAACTAATCATCATAAACTAATCCATACCCTCTTGGAGACTCCCATGATGGGGTTTCAGGGTTGGAATCACTGTTTAGGCTAGTGGCAAACTGTGCCGGAGCCGGAGCTCGACACATTCCACCAAAAACATCAAGAAGTCCGGTAGTATCATCTGATTTACACCAGTCCCCTTTTGCAAGAAAAGGACTGTCGTGACTTCCATTAGTGCCTGAACACTCATTACTATTTATTTTTTCTTTCATTGGTACTCCTTTCGTTTGGTTGTGATTGTTTATTAAAAGAACAACCAGATCTTTAGTGAAGAGCTGGCTGATATTTCTAAACTTTTATTTATTTAAGAGACATAAGCAAGTCCTCCACCTCTGGTGGAAATAACAATCACACTCACGACCTTAATTGTTCTTGCTTGCTTCATATTTTAATTATACTAACAAAATTATATTTAACAAGGTCTAATTGTGAATAATTAGATTAATGATTTCCACACTTACATCCGTTAGGTTTTATAAACTCATCAAAGTATTCTTTGCCGTAGTCATAACTTAATTCTTCACCAGGTTCTATCATTCTTTTAGTAAAAACAAACATTCTTTTTCCAAACACATCAGTTCGACAGTTTGGTTTACAAGAGTGATTGATGTACCTAGCTTTGTTCTCCCGGGTTCGACCGTCGATAGTTAGATTATTATTAATCTCAAAAAGATACTTACCAGACCTATAATTGACCTCTTCGTCCCTTAAGATCCTTCCGAAGTACTCTATAACGAACTGCGTGCGCGGAATTGACTCGTCAGCAAACAAACCAAGACCAGCCTTTGTTCTTTTAACTTTTAATAAATAACTAGTTGGTTTTGGAAATTTATAAGGCATAAATTAATACTGCATCAAACCTAAGGCTAAATATTACTAAATTAAATAATTTTTTGTAATAAAAATTTACCTATAATCGCAAACATCACCCCAGAGTCCCAACATATCCTTCCTTGCGCCTTTTTCCAACCTTGCAAAGTAATCCATAAAAACAAAAGGTTTATATGGAAAATAGAAGGCATACCCATCTTCAATCAACATAGCGTTTACATGTTGACCATCCTCTGTAAAAACATAACGGAGGAGACGACCATACTTATCATAATCATCTCCTTGAGGGTCGGAAAGTAGAACAACCCTTCGACCTTCCAAAAGCTCCATTACTCTTACACTAGCTTCCTCACCGAAACATTCCTGTGAAGTATGCGGACCAGAAACCTCTGGAGTATCTATTCCGATTAGACGCACAAACTCAGATGAACCATTAACGCGAACCACGATTGTATCACCGTCGATTACAGACATGACTTCAAACAATAGGGAGTTATTTTCTACTTGTTCATTATCTATATCTTCAATTCGAACCTGCTCTGAATATTCTATGACGATTTGTGCTCGATTTTGATAATAAGAAATATTGCCATATATATAGATCTCACCAACCCATCCTTCTATATCATTAAACTGATCAGCATGATTTGAAAAAATTACAGAGTTAAACGGACAGTCTCTGAAATCTTCACAGAAATTCAGAAAATAATTATTGTTAGAAGACACAAAAACATGGTCTAGATTACCATATACCCATAAGTTTTCTCCAATTCTGTCTGAAACCTCAGTAAAATGAACAGAGTTATGATCTGAAATTTCAGGTATCTGAATACCACTTATCATCCTTGGTTCTATTCCGGAACGATTTAATATAACAGCAAGTAAAACAACTATTGTAATTATTACCAAAAACCAAAGCCAGAAACGATTTTTATTTTTACTCATTATTATATTCTGCCAGTTCTACAAAACTTTTCAACTTTGTAACAAAAAAACTCTGAGAGCAGAGTTTTTTTGTTTTTAACTTTAAAGAATTTACATCATCAAATCACGAAGTTCTGCCTGATACTTTCGCATAACCTGCATTGAGGCAGCGGTTTCGTTCTGTCCTTCTTTTGTCAACTGCTTGATTTCTTTAGCCATTTTTTCAAACAACTGCGGATTTTTTTCAATAGCCGCAATTATTTTATCTTGCTGATCCTGAGGAAGGTGTTTTAGTTTAGACTTCAACATCTTCTTCATTAAAAAACTTTTCATTCCCATATAGATATTTATTACGAATAATTATGTCTATCAATATATCACAAGCAACAACATTGCGACAACCTTTATGTTTATTTAAAAATTCGATATAGCTAAAGCTCCATATATACCTCCAATACTTCCTAACTCAGCTTTTCTAATTTCCGGTATATTGGGAAGGTGTGATCCTAGTTCGTGAAAATTTTTAGCTATAAGATCAACGGGAATACCAGGAGTGCCAACAATCATAGAACCACCCAAAACTACTAACTCTGGTGACCAGTGTAGAATTGAGTTATACAAACCAATCGCACAGTCTAGTGAGGCCTGCTCCCAGTGTGCATTGTTGGTTACCTGATATGCTTTACAACCAAACTTTCTCTCAAAGGCTGTTCCAGAAATCTTCCCTTCTAGTGTGCTTTCATATTCATGTGGTTTACGAGAATCAATTATTTGAAAACCAGGTTCGAAACCATAAATCGCTGAATCAATTCGCCCGTCAACAATCCTAACTCCACCAACACCAGTACTGACTGTTATATAAACAACCACACTATGATTTATACCCGCACCTGAAACCGCCTCACCCAAACCAACAAGATCGGCATCGTTCTCTAGATTGACTTCGACACCCAGCTTTTTTTCTAGAATATCTTTCACAGGCTGACCTGACCAAGAAGGTCGGTTTACTGAGTAATGAACAATACTATGAGTTTCATCGCGTACACCACTTACACCCCCAAAAGCACCTTCAACTTTTCCAGAAACACCAAAGTTTTCAACTGATAAAGAAATTTGTTCAGCGACCTCCTCCAAGCTCTGTGGTGTATCAAATATAACTGGATCTAAAAAACCCTCTTCTGTTTTTTTATCAGTTAGAGATACACGTGTCTTACTACTTCCAATATCAAAAAGTATATACATAACTACTGAATCCTTTTTTTAAACTCTTCAATCATTGGCACTTCCTCTGCTTCTACTCCATAGAAGTTCGCACTCTGGAGTGATGCCCAATCAGCAATCAAAAGAGATGAGAAGACTTCTTCTGAGACAGAAGAACCTTGAAGTTTAATCAAAATGGTTTCCAATTCCCTCTCTTCTAATAGTTCCGAAGTAACCTTGATTCTTTTCTGATTCTGAGGATGCTCTTCGCCACCTTGAATAAATAACCAGATGAACTTTTCACTCAAAAAACTATTACTATCTAGAACATCAAAACCTGTCATCTCATTATGATTAAGTTCAGGAAAGACATTATAAAATGCTGGAACTTTACCAGTCTCATTAAATTTAATCTTCCAGTTATAAGCTACAGAACGATATCTTACTGAAGAGTAAACTATCGGAATTTTACCTTTTATTAATTTTGCCAAACGAACACCTTTTTTTTTGAAACTTTCTGGTTCTAACTTAGACAAATCGTTTAATTCATTTTTCAAACTACTATCCCCAGATATTTCAGCAAGAGCTTTGATTGAGTAACCCAGTGCGCTTCGAGGTTGGATACCGTCATCCGGTAAAATGATATGCGGTAAAGAGTTAGCTTGGGCTATTTCTAGCAACTTACCTCCTGTAGTGATGACTACAACATGCAAACCCTTATTCATAGCCTCTGTTAAAGCATCAACAGTCTCTTCAGTGTTTCCAGAGTATGAACTAACTACAAACAATGTCTTTTTCATTGAACTCTCAGGCAACGCTGGTAGACCATAGTCACTATGGATTATTACTGGAATAGATGGACGTAAAGTTTTTAAAACATCTCCAGAAAGATGGGAACCCCCCATTCCGATTATTACCAACATTTCAGGAGGAGTTTGTAGATTTTCAGAATTAATCACTTCAGGATGAAACAAAAACTGTTTGTTAAAATTTAAAATTGCATTTTCCATACTTGTGATTATATCACATATCAAAATTGAAAAAAAAAGAGTCTCCACATTTGTGGAGACTCTTGGTGTCATTGTTGAATCATTCCGTTTTGTTTCAAAAACTCTGACCATAACGGTGTCCAACTATCCTTAAAGACAGACAGCATGATCTCATCCCAATATTGCCCTTCTTTATAGAACTGTTGCTTTCTAATACCTTCAAGTGTATAACCACACTTTTCACTATACCGACGACTCCGCTCATTAAAAGCGATGACGGAGGAACAGATCTTGCGAAGGTTAAGAGTGTTGAAAGCATAGTTCAACAGAATCATCTTCGCTTCAGTTCCAAAACCTCGACCCCAGTACTGGCTTTCGCCAATTAAAGCACCGGTTGTGGCAGTTCGAGCAATTGAATCAATATCGTGTAGACCCATATTGCCAATCAACTTTCCTTCCACGACAATACCTAAGACTATATCTTTAGGTTTACGTTTAGGAAGTTTCTCAAACCATTCTTCTTCATCAACCTCCATTATCGGCATAACCGACGATATATATCTATTAACTTTCGGATCATTGATCCAATGCAATAAATCTGGTATATCGTCTCTCATAATAGGTCGCAAGACCACATTTGGGCCTTGCAGGAAGACAACTGACTTTGTATCCTGATTCATAATATTTTCTCCTTTCTAAAGAACTGACTAATAAGACCTTACTAAACAAAAACCTCGACTTCTGTTCAGCCGAGGTTTTTCTATTTTTATTAAATATATATTTAAATATTTTTACAGTTAGATACAAAAACCTTGGCTAAAAAGATGCCTGTGATATGGCCTGATGTTAGACCAGAGAAATACACACCACATTTTCTTGAGGTGTTCTTCATATTATTTAGCTTTCGGCTCATGTATTCCATCTATTATAAAATATATTAAAATAGATATTTGTCAATCCAAATCTGTTGATAGTGTTATTTATCTTTAGTTCAATATGTGTTATTATTTTTTTGCTTTCAATTTTCTTGAAAGTCATATGGCCCTATCGTCTAACGGTTAGGACGTAAGCTTCTCAAGCTTGAAATCCGGGTTCGATTCCCGGTAGGGTCACCGAGTCGTGCGCTATTCAAACGCACTAAAAACATAGCTTTTAAGGGTGCACGAGAGAAGTGCATAATCTTTAAAATGTAGTATAGTTTCCTAAGAAGTTGATTAAAGACTTTATTTTAAAATTAATATTTATGAACATCAAAACCATAGTTAATTGGAAATTGTATTTTACTATATTATCTGCAAGTATTATTTCTATTCTCGCAATAATACCTTTTATTTTGAACATTCAAGGTGAGTTATTAAACGATGTACCTATGCCGCTACCGCTTACAATGCTAATTATAGTAGCGCAGAGTGCTTTATTATTTGCCATTCTGATTTTTATTGGATTAAAATTATCTACCAAATTAGGTTTTCAAATACCTATTGTCGAAAAACTTGTTGCCAAAGAAAAAATTGATTTCAATGTAAAACCACTCATTAAAATTTCCGTCATACTTGGTTCCTTAACTGGTGTTGCTATTATATTGTTTGACTTAATATTATCCCGAGTTGGTTTAGAAAGTATATTTAAAGAAATTTCCGTTCCAATCTGGCAAGGATTCCTCGCATCATTTTATGGCGGCATTAACGAAGAGATCGTTATGAGATTATTTTTTATGACATTCATAGTTTGGTTGCTCACTAAAATAATAGGTTCGAAAGGTAAAATTATTGAAAACAATTTAATTGTATGGACAGCAATTATTGTTGCAGCACTTTTGTTTGGCATAGGGCACTTACCCATTACTTCAGAATTAGTAACAATAACTCCGTTAATAATTTTCCGTGCGCTGTTACTTAACGGAATTGCTGGAATAGTTTTTGGTTGGCTTTATTGGAAAAAGGGATTAGAGTCAGCAATGATTGCCCATTTCTCTGCAGACATAATTATATATGTATGTCTGCCATTTATCTTAATGGTTCTATAGAAACCATGTACATGCAAACTAATCATAATTAGATACAAGATAAGAGATGAAGAGTATAGTATTCATACATATGAACAATATTGAAAACATAGTCAGACTTATTATAAAAAAAGAAAAAAAAATTTTATTATGTCTGAGTAAAAAATCTGGACACTATTATCTTCCTGGAGGACACATTGAGTTTGGTGACTCCGTGGAAAAAACAATTTACAAAGAAATGAATGAAGAACTAGCCCTATCAAAAGATGATCTATTTAACATTTCCTTCAGAAATTATTTTGAACATACATATGAAGAAAATAAAAAAATGCATCATGAAATTAATTTAATTTTTGAGGCTGAAATAAAGGACGGGCTTGAAATAATATCCCAAGAAGATCATATAGACTTCAAATGGGTTGATTTGAATGAAATAAATTGTGTAAACCTTTTACCAAAAAACATACTCACTTTTTAACACGAGCATCAAAACAAGCTTATTCTTTGGTTGTAAAAAGAATTACTAACTATTTTTTTTGCCATTCCAAATCTTGTCGAACTAAATTTACCCTTTCTTCCTTTTCTACCAACTCATAGACTAATCTTTCCATACGAACAGACTGAGAACCTTTAACTAAACAAATATCACCAGGTTTTAAAACATCTTTCAAACCTAAAATTGATTGCTTTGAGTCCTTAAATAGTAATGTTTCAGCTCCAGCTAATTTTGCTTCAGCGACAATAATTTCTGACATCTTTCCAACTCCAACTACCAGATCTGCAACTTCTCCAGATAAACGGCCAATCTTTTGGTGTTGATCCTCACTGTATTCACCAAGCTCCAGCATATCCCCCAACACAGCAATTTTACGTCCACTACATTGCAACTCACTCAAGCAGTCTAGTGCGTTTAAAACTGCAAGCGGAGATGAGTTGTATGAGTCATCTATGATTGAAGAGTCGTTTTGCCCCTTTAGGATTCTCATTCTTCCAGGTGTAGTCTTAAATGAAGACAGAGCCTGTCCAACAGATACTAAATTACCTCCTTCTTTTAGACCTAAAACAGTTGCAAAAAGAATTGGATACACAAAACCCTTACCAATCACTCCATCAATTGAAACTGGAGCACAACTTCCACGATGATTAATTTTAAAGGTTATACCCCTAGGCCTACCATCAGAATTATAGTTTATTTGATAGTTTGAAGCCTGAAGATCTGCTGAATTTCTAAAACCAACATAAAACGGTTTATTCTCTGAAAAAACTGCAAACTTTGGAGCGTGTTCGTCATCTGCGTTAAGTATTACCAAACCACCACGCTTTATACTTTTAATTAACTCAGATTTTTCTTCAATAATTCTTTCGACAGTACCAAATGCTTCAATATGAACAGGAACGGAGCTCATTTGAGTTACCACGACCCTGTCTGCATGTAACCAACTAGATATTTTTTTTATATCATTCGGCTTATCAGCTCCAACTTCAAGTACAATTTTATTTGGATATTTCATCGGAAACAGTAAGAGAGGTATAGGTGCTAGAATATTTAGAATCCAAGCTAAAGGACTGTTCCAGCCAGTATTACGACCTAAAATTGTAAGAGGTACACCAAAGTCACTGTTGTAACTTTTGGGACTCTTTCTAACATTATCGAAAAGTTTTTCTAGGACTTCATATATTGCGTCTTTAGTGGTTGTCTTTCCAACATTACCTGTAATTGCAATTATGGTTGGTTTATATTTTTTTATAACCAAACGCCCCTCCCATTCCAGAATTTTTAGTACAACTGCCTTAAATATTGTTTTTAATTTATACATAATATTATCTGTCTGGTGAGATCGAGTAATGGTTAATAATAAAATTTGTGATGTCAATAAACGGTTCTGTTAATGTTTGCGATGCATACAGACTATCTTTAGGATTGACCGCATAAAGAAAGATTATAAACTCAGGATCATATGCTGGAAAATATCCAAAAAATGAGTGGAGAAAAACATCATCTTGGTAACCTCTCTCAAATTTATGAGCAACTTGAGCTGTTCCGGTTTTTGCTGCTATCGAGTACCTATCTTTCTTAAATGATCCACCAACCAGAGCTTCGTCAACAGTGTTAACCAGCATTCTAGTTATAGACCTTGAACTTTCTTCAGATATTACTCTACGCGGGTTTGGTTTTTCAATTTCCTCTATTGTTCCATCACTATACTCTATCCTTTCAACTAAACGAGGCTCCACAACCAATCCACCATTAGCAAGAGCAGACAACGCCCTTATTGTACCAATTGGTGTCAAAGCAATTCCTTGACCAAACGAAGCAGTAGCATACTCAATTCGCCTTGGGCTGTCAAAATTGTTTATAATATTTTCTGCTTCGTTCGGAAGGTCAATTCCTGTTTTTTCACTAAAACCAAAATCCTTCATATACTGTGCAAATCTATTAGTCCCCATTAGTTCCATAATATGAACTACACCTGTATTGACTGAATCATTTAAAACCTTCTGCATATCGATCTCACCTCTTGAGCGACCATCGAAGTTAGAAACAGTAAATCCATCAATTCTAACCGAACCATGATCGTAATACTTACTCTGTGGTGAAATAACTCCTGCATCTATACCTGAAGCAATTGTAAGTGCTTTAATCACTGAACCCATTTCATAAACGTTCTCGACTAAAGGATTGGCGTAACGATCTGGTTTCGCATTACGAAAATCGTTTGGATCAAACGAAGGCAGAGAACTGAATGAAAATATTGAACCTGTAACAGGATCCATAACAATTGCACCAACTTCTTCCGCATGCCATTTATCCATAAACTCTAGTAACCGATTCTCGACCATTGATTGTAGTGATGGTTCTAAATATGTAATAACATCGCCTTCAACGTGTGACATATCAGACATCTCATGACTCATGTTTGCAAAAATCTCAGCAAAAAAATTAACAGTGTATGAATCGCTTCTTCGACTTAGTACACTTTCGTAGTTTCTTTCGAGTCCATATCTTCCAGCTAGTTCATTACCTTGAAAGCCAATAAAACCAACTGTCTGAGCTGCAATAGACTCACCTGGGTAGTATCGCCAAGACTGAGGATGTAGAGTTACTCCTTCTAGTTCAAGTTTCCTTATTGCTTGCCCTTCATCGAGACTCAGATGATTATTTAACTCAACATAGTTTACCTCTCGTGATGTAACTACATCAAAACGCTCCTTATCCACATCAATAACAGATGAGAGTTCTTTATAAACATATTCAGGATCAATAATCAGAAGAGGATTTAAGGCTAGGATGTTTCCGGAACGTAAAGTAGCCATAGGTACACGTTCACCTTTAACTGTACTAAAAACTATGTCACCACGACTGTAGTTATGATAGTTTGGAACAACAAATTGATTCTCTGCCAGCTGGACAAATTCCTGACCGGAAATTATCTGAATCCAATAGAGGCGTCCAACCAATAAGAAGGAAAAACACACAAGTGCCGAAAAAAGTATCCATATTCTCACATTGAGATTCATATTAATCCTTTACTGTAAGAAAAAACTAGAATGAATCAATCTGATGACCCAAAGCCGAACTAGAAACAAAATCAACATTATCAACCAAAACCAACCCACGTTCCTCGACCAAAGATCGATTGATTCCACCTTTAAGAGCAAGGTGACTAAACTCCAGATCACTAACTTCAGCTGAAATTATAGGCAGATAAACACCAAGATTACCTCTTTCAGATGTATTTGAAGCAACACCTATCATTAAGATCGTATATAGGAAAAGCATAATTATAAAAAAGGAACCTAGGATCCATATATTTGATGGGCTGGTTGAGATGTCTATTTTAAGTTTACTTAATGTTAATGTTGTCATTTTATTTTTTCAATTATTCTTAATTTTGCACTTCTGGCTCGCGAGTTTTCTTTTATCTCAGTTATAGATGGAACAATTGGAAACGGTTTAATTATTAAAACATTACCTTCAACAGCTAGTGACCGGAAATATCTTTTAACTAATCGGTCTTCTATACTATGAAAAGAAATGACTGCAATTCGTCCACCAACTCGAAGCTTTCGATAAACAACATCTAAAATTTTTCTCAAACTCTCAATCTCGTCATTTGTTGCCATTCGTATTGCTTGAAAAGTTTTTGTCGCTTGGTGAATCCTCCTGTGGTGATACCATGTGGGTGTATTCTCGTTAATTATCTCTACTAATTCGAAAACTTTTTCAATCGGCTTCAGTTCTCTTCTTAAAACAATTCCTTTTGCAATACGCTTTGCAAAACGCTCTTCTCCATAACCAGAAAGAATTGCTTCTATGGAATCTTCAGACCAATCATTAACAACATCCTTTGCAGTTAAATCATCTTTAGCTGACTTTCCAAATGTCATTAAAAGCGGTTCATCTTTTTGAAAACTAAATCCCCTACCAGAAGCCTCTAACTGTTCCGAATTTAACCCGAGATCTAGCATTGCTCTATCCAAATACTCAATACTTAGATCATTAAGACTCTTTTCGGTTTCATTAAAATGTGAGACTGAAAACAAAATATTCTGACAACTAGAATTGTCTAGTTTTTTTTGCGATCTCTCGATGGCTTCCGAATCTGCATCAAAAGCTACTAAATTAATATCTTTGTAACTTGAACAAATTTCAAATGAATGCCCACCACTACCAACTGTTGCGTCAAGGACTGTATCACCATCTTTGATATCAAGACCCTCAACTACTTCATGTAAAAGAACAGGTTTGTGCATGATTAAAGCATCCCAGCCTGACCCAACTTTTCTGACATCTCTTCAGCCTGATCCTCGATCTGTTGCTTATACTTCTGCCATCGTAGTTTATCCCAGACTTCAACTCGATTATGTACTCCGGCAAAAACAACTTTATCCTTCAAACCAGCGAATTTGCACAAAAACTCAGGAAGAAGAATTCGACCAGCGCTATCAACCTCTAACTCAACCGCTCCAGCTAGGATAAAACGGTTGAAACCTCGTGTGTCAGCATGTGCCATACCAAGGTCTGCTATTTTAGAAGAGATTTTATCCCACTCTTTCTGTGGATATAGAAAAAGACAGTGATCAAGTCCGTGTGTTGCAACTAACTTTTTACCAAGTTCTTTGCGAAAACGCGACGGAAGAGAACTCCGTTTTTTACTATCTAAAGTGTGAGTGTACTCTCCTATTAACATAAGCGCTTATTGTGAGATTATTCCACTTCATCCCACTTAGCTACAATTATATACCACTTTATCCCACAATACAAAACAGTTATCCACACCCTAATAGATAGAGCGGTTCGTAAAAATCCATTAATTTTATTTGTTTATTAGCTTAAATAGAGATAAGAAACTAGAGTTTAAAAACCTCCTTACGATATTTATAAACCAGAATTAAAAACAGTTTTAAAAGCAAAAAAGCAAAAATTATTTGTAGTACATCAAAAGTCATCAACGACAAACCAACATAACTATATAGTAAGGTAGCCGGGAAAACTCCCACAATAGTTCCGTAAACAAAATCCTTAGATCTTATCGATGTTAAAGCTAAGACCAAGGTCAAAATATTAAAAGGCGCTACAGGAATCAAGCGAGAAACAAAAACAGCCGGAAAACCACTTTGGCCTAGTTTTTGATAATAATAATAAAATTTTTCAGTATACTTAAGTAAAAAATTCTTTATCGGAATAGATGCAAACGACCTAGCCGAAAAGAAAACTAAAGCTGAACCAATAATCATACCTATCATGCTATAGAGTGATCCAGGCACAAAACCAAACAGTACACCACCTGCCACAGTAAGTGGTAAAACAGGTAACATAAAAACTGCAGTGAAAATATATAATCCGATCAAAATTACAGGCCCCCAAAAACCAAAACCTTTCACATAATCTTCAATCGTTTCAGGAGAGATCTGCCATAAATCAAAAAAATTAAGATGGAATAAAATCAACAAAACTATTAGTACAACTGTTGTTATATATAAACTCAGTTTCATCGATAATTAATAGTTTACGTAATAGACATATGGATATCTAAAATAGATCCTAAAAAAAGAGTGGTCTACTTATCATCTTTAGGACGCATCAATGGAAAAAGGGTTACCTCTCGAATAGGTTTATCAACTAAAAATGAGAACAACCTCTCCCCTACTCCAAATCCAAAAGTCGGTGGCATGCCGTGCTCGAGCATCTCAACAAAATCCCAATCTGGCATCATCGCCTCATCATCACCCGCCTCAATTAATTTTTGTTGCTCTGCAAAACGATCAGCCTGATCAACAGGATCATTTAGTTCAGCATGTCCTCGGCCAATTTCACTACCAGCTAGAATTATCTGAAAAGTTCTAGTCAATCTCGGGTCATCCTCGTGTGTTTTAGAAAGCGGTGCGACTTCTTTGGGATGATCAACCAAAAATGCTGGTCCACTAATTTGTTTACGACAATACTTCCAAAGTGAATCTATCATTCTTTCACGACCAGACCCCTCATACTCAATTTCTAGTTCTGATAACTTTTTCTGAAGATCTGACTCAGAACTTTCTAAGACATTAACTCCTGTCATCTCCTTTATAGTATTAACGTAGTTTAGATCAGGCCATTCATCTGCTAGATCAAATTTATGTCCTCTTGTTTCAAATGCAGTTTTTCCAAAAACTTCCTGCGCAACTGTACGATACAGATCTTTAACCATTTCTTTTCCATCATCAAAATTCATGTAACTAGCATAGAATTCCATATTGGTAAATTCCTGAAGATGTTCTGGGCTAGAACCCTCATTACGATAAACTCTTCCAATCTCGTATGTTTTAGAAAAACCCGCAGACATCAAACGCTTCTGCCAAAGTTCACCAACTGATATTCTAAGATATAAATCAAGATCTAGGTCGTTGTGATGTGTCTTAAATGGTCTAGCCTCTGCTCCACCAGTAGTTAACTCTAGACTCGGAGTTTGAACTTCAAAGAAATCCCTTTTCTCCAAAAAAGTTCTTATCGATCGCCAGAATTCTGATTTTTTTTGAAAAACATCCTTCAGATCAGGATTCATTAGAATATCTAGATACCTTCTTCTGTATCTTTCCTCATTACTTTTCAATCCGTGCCATTTCTCTGGTAAAGGACGAATACTTTTAGAAAGCATTTTCCAGTCTCTAATTTTAAGACTTGGGCTACCGCGTTTGGTTAGAAAAAATTCTCCGTCAATTTCAATAAAGTCACCTAGATCAACTAAGTCTTTGAACATTTTTAACTTTTCGTCATCTATCTCCCCCTTGTGTAGAACAGCTTGAAAATCACCAGTTCCATCAGAAATGTTTACAAAAGAAATAGCCCCTTGTCCACGAACAGACATAACACGACCAACTAGGACTTTTTTTTCACCTGACTCCAGAAGTTCAGTAAACCTTTCTACTGCTTCTTGTATAGTTGTGTCTCTGTTAGTTTTGTTGGGGTAAGGACAAGAACCGTCATCGAAGAATTTTTGACGTTTTTTTAGTCTAACTAAACGAATCTCTTCCAGTGTTGACATATGAATATTTAATTGATTTCTTTTACAGCAAAAACAATATCTCCTTTTGGAGTTTGCACAGTAACCTCATCTCCCTTCTTCCTACCTAACAAACCTCTACCAATCGGTGAGTTTACAGAAACTTTACCAGCATCAGTATCAATCTCCTCTGAACCAACAAGACTAAAAACTTCAGATGTACTTGATCCACCCCTAACAACTGTAACTTTTGAACCAACAGTTGATGTGTCGGTCTTTTTAGTAGATACGATCTCTGCTGACTGCAGAAGTGATTTTAAATAAGCGATTCGACTCTCAACATGAGCTTGTTCCTCTCGCGCTTCCTGATATTCAGCATTTTCAGAAAGATCTCCCAATGATTTTGCGTACTCGAGTTTTTCAGCAATTTCTTTTCTTTTTTCTTTTCTTAGATTAAGTAATTCCTTTTCAAATTCATCGTATTTAACCTGTGTTAAGTACTCCTTTTCATCGCTCATATATTATATAAATTTAAACTGACAATAAGTTCAATTGTACGATAAAATCGCAAATGAATCAATCTTCAAATAATACATATTCTGGAGTATTTTTATGCATCCAGTCCAAAAACTGTCTCATAACAAAAACACCTCCTATAAGATTATCTTCAGATCCATCCTCCATTAAAATAGTAAAGGCATATTTTGGATCATCAGAAGGATAAAAACCAGTAATCCACGAGTGGACTCTTTTAGTTGCTCCTGTCTGCGCAGTTCCTGTTTTAGCTGAGACTGGTAGATAATGAAGGTTTAGACCTCCTGCAGTACCATCAACAACCGCACTACGCATACCATCGTTAACTACCTTAATATTTTCAGACGAGACACCTATTGAATTTCCAACAAAATTATCAGTATTATTGTCTTGTTTTAATATGGTTGGAGTTACTAAATAACCACCGTTTGCCAAAGCAGAAACAGCTCTCGTAACCTGAAGTGGAGTGGCCTGAAAACCAAACTGACCAATAGCAGTATTATATGTATCTCCAACTCGCCAAACATCATTAAAGATTTTCTCCTTCCAAGTAGGATCTGGAACTACTCCAGACTTTTCCTCGTTTAAATTGATACCGGTCTCACTTTCAAAACCAAACAACTCCATATATTCTTTTATCTTATTAATACCAATTCCTTCCTGAGCACCAAAACCACCCCCAATTTTATAAAAATAGACATTGGAAGAGACTGCCAAGGCTCGAACCATATCAACTTGCTCATGAACTCTCCAG
This sequence comes from Candidatus Campbelliibacteriota bacterium, assembly GCA_007117035.1. Lineage (GTDB taxonomy): Bacteria > Patescibacteriota > Minisyncoccia > Phycocordibacterales > CSBR16-193 > CSBR16-193. The sequence goes on along the minus strand of SKHG01000036.1, from coordinate 27,076 downwards.
TCTCTAAAAACAGAAGGTTGGGATGGATTGTATGGATTTGGAATTGTGATTGTTTTAGTACTGGTTAGGTACTTTTTTGGATCAATAACATTTTCCTCGAGTGCTCCTATAGCCACAAACGGTTTAACAACTGAACCAGGAGTATACTGCCCTGAAATTGCTCGATTAAGAAAGGGCATGTTTAATTCTAGAATCATCTGATCGATCGACTTGGAATCTCTTGATGCCATAACACTAAGATCATACTCTGGATAGTTAACCATCGTGATTAGTTCACCAGTTTTCACATCCATCAAAACACCACTACCCGCCTTAAAACCAACATCATCTGCAAGACTTTTAATTATTAAGTATAGTTCCTCTTGAAGTCTAGAGTCTATTGAAAGATGCAGTGCTTTTCCAGAAGAAGATTCTTCAAAAATATTCTCTGAAAGAATTTGGCCGAGTGCATCACGTTCGCGAAAAACTAAACCATTAGTTCCTGATAAATATTCATCAAAGTACTTCTCTACTCCATCAACACCTTTATAATAATCTTGATAATAAAAACCAGAAGAATCTTTTAGTGGTGGGTTAGTGTAACCAACCGCATGAGCGACACCTAAAGTATCTGTATACCTACGCACAAAAAAACTATCGTCATCGGAGTTAAAACCATTCCAAGCCAACATCTCACCAAGTCTGTCATATATCACCCCACGCTCGGCAAATATTGGTTGGAAAGTTAAACGATTTCTTTCACTTTTAAGCAAATAATCCTCACCCTGAACAATCTGTACAAACCAAATTTTAGATAACAAAAGCAGGCCTATTAGTAGGAATATACCAGCCAACACTAAAACCGAAACAGAGGAGAGTGGTATGTTTATCCTGCTTTCTCCACCAGAAATATCCTCAGGATATATCTGTTGAGTATCAGCCAGAACCTCATCTGGGTAGATATCTACAGAGCGTCTTTTTCTTTTAAATAGTGACCACATACGGCCAGTATATAGTATTTATTAGTCAGTATCCAGTAATATAAATATATGGTTTGGGTTTAATAAAAAACCAATTTTGTCTTTATCCACTCTATAAAAATAAAAATAAATGTTGCAAGTATAATAAACAAATAACCATCCCAACTAAATCCCGAACCAACATACAAGGAATTCAAAAAGAACGCAATCAGTATAAACTCATAAAATCTTTCAAAATAAAAAGCTGCTAGAATTGAAAACATAATTGTTATGTACCAAGGCAAAATTAATACTGAAAGTAAAATCAATAAAATCGTAACAATGCGAATGAAAATAATCTTAGTGTCTACTTTGTTCATATTGAGTTTTAGTTTTCTTCAATCACTTCTAGACTGGAACCTGGACGAACAAACAAATAGCTTGTCCTAGAAAGATCAACAGGCAGACGAGCAAAAACCTTGTGAACAGCGCTACCTTCTGGAGTATCAATTTCAACAACCTCAGCTAAGACAGTACTTGAAAAAGCAGGTAAAAGAACAAGATCTCCTATATCAACAATGTCCTCACGCGACATCTCAAAAAAGAAGCCACCAAAACCTCGACCATGTAAAGTAACGGAAAATTCCGCTGGGATCAAAAAACCTTCAACCTCACGACCTGATTCAGAAAAAAGCCTCACTGTAGCTGAACGAGTGAAAACATTAGACAACTCTCCAATAGCAACTCTTTCACTTGAAAAAACTAAATCACCTTTTGATAATGAATGTTTTGATCCAATGTCTATAACAATCTGACTTGATGATCTTCCACCCCATCGACTAACTATAGCCACAGGTATATCTTCCTCTTGCTGGCGTTCAAAAATTTCCTTTAACTCAGATATTTCATACTCTAAAATATTAGAAGTTAGGAGATCAATTCTAGCCCTAACAATTTCTTGCGTTAATTTTTGGTTTTGTTCTCGAAGTGAAGCCTTCGATGAAAAATAACCAATAAAATCAGAAACTTTTGAGTTAATAGACTGCTCAATAGACCAAATCGGTGAAGCAATTTTATGGACCAAGTATGAATCAACAGAAGGAAGTACTAGACGAAACAAAATAAAAAGAACTGTCAATATAAAAATTGACCAAATAATCACTAATTTTAATGGCGATCTTTTTTTACTTCTTGGAAGGTAACTCATCTTCGTTCTCAATTAAAACTTCTCGATATTTTTCTAAATTTTCTAAAATTATTCCAGTTCCACGAACAACTGCTGACAAAGGATCATCAGCTACCTGAACTGGTATCATAATATGTTCCTGTAAAATTTCAGGTAGACCCTTAATAAGCGCGCCACCACCGGATAAATAAATTCCTCTTTGCATTATATCTGAAAGAATTTCAGGAGGAGTAATTTCCACCACTTCTTTTGTTGATTCTATTATACTGTCAATTGATTGAGCAATCGCTTCACGAATATCAGCATCTGTTATTATCACCTCTCTTGGCAATCCAGTTACTAAATCCCGACCCTTGATTACAGCTTCCAATGGTTCTTCAGCCGGAATCAAAGAGCCTATGGCTATCTTCACACTCTCAGCTGTTTTTTCACCAATTAAAATTTTAAACTCACTCCTAACATAGTTAATGATATCCTGATTGAGTTGATCTCCAGCTACTCTTAGATTTTTTGATTGAACCACTCCACCTAATGAAATAACTGCAATATCGGAAGTTCCACCACCTAAATCAATCACCATGTTTCCAACCGGATCCTTAACTGGCAATCTTATACCAATAGCTGTTGCCATAGGTTCCTCTACAATATGAACCTCTCTTGCACCAGCACTTCGAGTAGCATCACGAACCGCTCTAATTTCAACATTGGTTATACCCGACGGTACTCCAACCAAAACCCTAGGTCCAAAAATTGTCTTTTTCCCACTTAGAGCCTTACTTAAAAGGTACCGCATCATTTCTTCTGTTATTTCATAATCAGAAATAACTCCATCAACTAAAGGTCGGACCGCTTTAATATGCGATGGGGTTCTACCCAGCATCTGCTTAGCTTGTGCGCCCACAGCAACAACTCGATCAGTTTTTAGATTAACCGCAACAACTGAGGGTTCATTCACTACTATTCCTCGGTTTTCCACATAAACTAAAGTATTAGCAGTTCCTAAGTCCACTCCAATATCACAAGAAAGCCATTTTGAAAGTCTTTTTATCATGCTTATTCTTTAATCATCCTTAAAACTGTGTCCAGAACCTGCGCTTCATCAACCATCACAACCTTACCAGTTGCCCTCTCCTTTAACTCAACTTCACCAGACGAGATATTCTTTTCACTGATTATCATCTGAACAGGAACACCAATTAGATCAGAGTCCGCAAACTTCTCTCCAGCATTTATCTGTCTGTCATCTAGTAAAACATCAACACCTTCTTGAACTAGAGTGTTATAGATATCAGTAGAAGTTTGAGAGACGCTTTCGTTTAATCCAACTTGTAAAATATGAACCGAGAAAGGTGCAATAGACATGGGCCAAACTAAACCTTTTTCATCTGAAAGAGCTTCCACAATCGAACCCATCAATCTACTGATACCAATTCCATAACAGCCCATAAAAACATCATTCTTTTCACCAGTCTTTGCCGAAAAAGAAAGTCCGAGAGTTGAGGAGAATTTATTACCCAAGGTAAATATATTACCAACTTCAACTGCTTTCTCCTCTACAAGATTCTCTCTACTAAGATCCAATGAACTCAAAACATCGTCATTCAAAACCTCTTCGTTAACAGCGATTTTCTTTTCTTTATCAATATATATTGTATCTTCTCCTGCATCTGTGATCATCTGAAATTCGTGCGAGAAATCAGAAAAACTTCCACCATCTGAGAAAGTTAGATAGGTTCTGTCTCCAATACCAACCTTACTAAAAATATTATGGTATACATCTATCGCTTTTTCATAAAATTTATTATGTTCAGCTTCAGATTCAGAAAAAGAATAAAGATCTTTCATTAAAAATTCTCTACCTCTCAGTATTCCACTCTTAGCTCGTTCCTCATTTCTAAATTTATTCTGGAACTGATAAATATACACAGGAAGATCTCTGTATGAATTTATATGATCTAAAAGAAGTTCGGTTAACGGTTCTTCATGAGTAGTAGCCAAACCAACCTCAGAACCATTCTTTAGTTTGGTTTTAAACCAATTATCAACCACTTGATCACTCCAACGACCAGTCTTTTCCCAAGACACCCTGTTTTGCAAGGAACTTAAAAGAATTTCCTGACCCCCTAAATCGTTCATCTCTTTTCGAATCAACTCTGTAAGGTTTTTTAAAACCCTCAAACCTAGTGGTAAGTATACATAAACACCAGCCATCTCTTTATGGACAAAACCTGCGCGAATCAATAATTGAGCGTTTTTTGAGACTTCATCTTTCGGAGCCTCAAACTTAGTTTTAGTGAAAAGCATACTCTGTTTCATGGCTCTATATTACACAAAAAAAGACCTTGAGTCCAACTTACGCAAAATCTAGCTTTAGGATAGTAAAAGAATACAAATCAGCTTTGGTATATACCTCTAGCTAATTATATTTCCAATATCATTAATTGTTACTAAAATCATCAAAAGAATTAGGAGTATGAAACCGATAGCATTTAAAGCATTCGTAATTTTTGGGTTTATCGGTCGGCGAATCATAGACTCAATAGCCACAAAAAGTAACCTTCCACCATCCAGAGCTGGAAATGGCAAAAGATTAATGATAGTCAGGTGTAGTGAGATAATAGCAGTGAACCAAAGTAAATGAACTATTCCAAGATCAGCAGCCTCTCCAACCATAGAGACAATTCCAACAGGCCCAGCAATTTGTTCCATATTAGCTTCCCTTTGAACTATCTGTGAAATAAAATCGGCAAAGGCTACAACAATCATTTTAGTTAACTCAACCGAGAAAATAAAACCTTCTGAAACTGCTACAAAAAAAGGAAAAGTTACTGAACCTGTAGTCCTAAATTCTATTCCAATACCAACACTATCACCGAATATCCCTTGTGTAGGCACAACTACGAAATCAGAGATCTGACCATCTCTTAAAACAGACAGTTTAATCTCTTGATCTACGTATAAATCGATAAATTCAGTAAATTCAGTAGTTGATGGAGCTATTAATATCTTATCTTCGAAAGCGACCTGAACTATCTGATCCCTCGAAACCAATCCTGAGTCATCAGCTGGAGAATTTTTCATAACTCCAATTATCAAAACAGTTTCTGGTTCAAAGTATTTATCTGAAAACTGATTATCAATAGCTGGCGCACCCATCATAAAACCAACCGAGAACAACAGCCAAGCTAGAAGAAAATTAAAAAATACTCCAGCGAGCAAAACAATAGCTTGTATCCAGCGTGGTTTATTTACAAAACTCCTTTGACTCTCCTCGCCGGAAATTGATTCTTCATCAGGATTCTCACCAAAGATTTTCACAAAACCACCAAAAGGAATAGCATTTAAAGTAAAATCAGTTTCACCCCACCTAAACATTTTTAAAATCTTTGGAGGAAAACCGATACCAAACTCATCAACCTTAATTCCAAAATATTTAGCTGCCAGAAAATGACCTAGTTCGTGGACTAAAATCAAAACCACCAATACAGCTATGAAGATAAGAATAGTCATAACTAATCTTCCAAGATTTCTCTTTCTTTATTAACGGTCATATCGTCTAGTTCTTTACCAAATTCCTCAACCAATCGTTGCATCTCATCTTTGAAACGAAATTTTTCATCTTCTGATATATCACCAGATTTTTCTTTTTTTTGAATATCATCCCAAATCTCCTCTCTTTCAGTACGTAAGGAAACTCGAGCCTCTTCCCTTTTCTGGCGAACAACTTTATTCAAAGTCTCACGTCTTTCGTGAGTAAGGTCAGGAAATTTGACTCTGATCCCAGCACTGTCGGCCACAACTGAAAGGCCCATATCATTTTGACGCAACGCACCTTCAACTGCCTTTTGTAATGATTCATCCCACGTATTAATCTTTAAACTTTTTGAGTCCTCTACAGTTATTGTTGCAACTTGGTTTAACGGCATTTTATTTCCATATGCATCAACCTTAATCTTATCCAGAATTGCAGGAGTAGCCCTACCAGTTCTAATGCCAGAGTACTCTCCTCGTAGCCATTCTTTTATATCTTTAGATTTATTTTTTAGTTTAGAAAAATCGTACATAAATAATTTTTATTTAATAACTATAACACACAAGGAAATATCACAAAAGAGTTTTCTGAGAAAAACTAGACGAAATGATCATATTTTTTCATTTTTTTTCTACGTTTTTCAACAACATAACGACCGAGTTTCCAAAGTTCATCAACTAGTACAACAGTTAACGCCAACCAAAGTATCATAATCCATTCATTGAATGAAAGAGGTACAAAACTTAGGATCTCCTGCATTATTGGTGTGTTGACCGCAAAGTAATGAAGTGCAATGGTGAAGAAGAATGCTCCAAGCAGATACCAGTTATTGAAAAAACTCATCTGGAATATTGACAGACGATCAGAACGACAGCTCCATACTCTAAACCACTCAAAAGAAGCCATTGCTGTTACAGCAACTGTTATAGCCTTTGCGTAGCTATCTGAACTTTCAGTTGGATTAAAGTACACAAAAAGCAAAAGTGTACCGACAGCCATTACCGAAGACATTAGTAACATTCTCTGAAGCATAAATTTGTCAATAACCCATTTGCTAGGTTTTTTAAATCTACCCCTCAAAAGACCTTTCTCTTTTGGATCCATAGCTAGAGTTGCCACCAAAAAACCATCCGTTACGAAGTTCAACCAAATTATCTGCGCTGCTAGAATCGGTAACGGCAGGCCAAAGAATAATGCACCCACAATTACCATAATCTCACCAAGATTGGTAGAGAAAAGGAAAAGTAAAACTTTACGAATTCCCTTATAGATACTCCTACCTTCTTCAATAGCAGAGATGATGCTTGAGAAGTTATCGTCTAAAAGCACAAGGTCTGCAGCCTCTTTAGCAACCTCGGTTCCCATTCGTCCCATTGCCATACCCAAGTCGGCCGCAACTAAAGACAGTGCATCATTTACACCATCGCCAGTCATTGCGATAGTTTCTTTTCGCGCCTTATATGCATTTACTATTCTAAACTTATGATCTGGTGAAAATCTAGCAAAAACAGTAACTGAACCAATTTTTTCAGACAACTCTTCGTCTGTTAAATCATCAAGCATATAGCCTTCCATAACTTCATCTCCTTCTCTATAAATTCCCGCTCTTTTAGCGATAGCTACAGCTGTAGTTTTGAAATCCCCAGTTATCATCACCACTTTAATCCCAGCCTGACCAGCCTGCATAACAGATCGACGAACCTCACTACGCAGAGCATCACGCATTCCAAAGATACCTTCGAAAACTAGATCATTAAGATCATCTTCATTTATTTTTTCTATAGAACTTTCTTTTGAAGCAAAACCTAATACTCGAATTCCATCCTCAGACATACGTAAAAATTTATCTTCCAGATCCTTCATAGCATCAGAAGTCATTTCCTTTTTCTCATTCCCTTCGTAGTAATGTGTACAGCGCTTCAACACAACTTCTGGAGCACCAAGTAAAACAAGTAGATTACTTTTTTTTATTTCATGCAAAACTGCGTGGTATTTATTCTTAGAATCAAAAGGTATTTCATCTAACTGCGGAAATTCAGAAATAATATCCACCTTACTTATACCAATTTTTTTAGCCAAAACTAAAAGAGCAGCCTCCGTTGGGTCTCCTGCAATCTGCCACTCCTTATTTTCCTTATTGTAATTAAGACGAGCGTTTGAGTTAAAAACTCCTAACTCAATCGCTCTCATCAATGCTTGGTCATTTTGTGGATCTAAAAGAATGTTTCCGTCTTTTTTAACATCACCTTCTGGCTCATAACCGACACCACTTACCTCATACTCTGATCCACGAGAATATATATTTTGAACAACTAATTCATTTTTTGTGATAGTTCCAGTTTTATCAACAGCCACAACCTGTGCTTGGCCCAAACCTTCCACCGCCTGAAGCTGTTTAATCAAAACATTTCTCTTACCCATTCGCCAAACACCTGTTGCTAACAATAATGTTAGGACAATTGGCAACCCCTCCGGAATTGCAGAAACAATTACTGCAACAGATAACTTAAACATATCGTGTGCTGTCTCACCACTAAAAATTCCATAGAAGAATATCACAACAGCTAAAAACAAAACTACCCGGATGATTATATGAGAAAGTTTTTTAATATCTCTCTGTAATGGTATTTCCTTTCGTATCTGTCCAATCTTTATAGAGATGTCTCCAATGTATGTATTTAGTCCTGTTGAAACCACAACCGCTCTAGCATTTCCGGAAATTACATTGGTTCCTTTAAAAATCATATTCCTCTTATCTCCAATACTGATTTTTTTACCAACAATAATATCAACCTGCTTTTTAACAGAATCTGATTCTCCAGTTAAAGCGGCCTCGTTTACTGAAAAATTCTTCGCTTCCAGTATCCTAGCATCAGCCGGAACCTTTTCTCCCTCCTGAAGAATAATTATATCCCCAGGCACAACCTCAACATCAGACACGATTATCTCCTCACCATTCCTTAGTATTGTAGCTTGGGTCTGTGAGAAATTTTTTAAAGCGAGTAATGTATTCTGAGCCTTGTTAGCTTGAACGGTTCCAATTATTGAGTTAAAAACTAAAAGGAAAAATATAATACCAGCGTCAGTATACTCACCAAGAGCCAAAATAATTAATGCGGCAACAAGTAAAAGATAGATCAACGGGCTTTTGAACTGAGTAAGGAATATCTTTAAAAGAGTGTCAGATGGTGGCTCGGGTAATTTGTTTAGACCGTAAATATCCCTGCGTTGCTCAGACTCAAACTTACTTAACCCCTCTTCAGATGATGACTGCCAAACATCCAAAACTTCATTGGCCGACATTGTTTGCCATTGAGTTTCTTCATTTCTTAATTTTTCATTTTCAGCCATCTAGGTAATATAAAATTAACTATTTGAAAAATGGCATTGACTGAACCAATCGGGTTCTAGACCAGGACTTCCCAAAACCAATCCAGTTTCCACTTTTCTCAAACATTAACAACAATAAAACCAAAACATACAAAATATGTTCATCTATGAAAGGATTGTGTGAAAGTGGTAGGGATGCTAAATACATCATAATAAGTAAAGCAATTCCACAAACTGAAGCGATCCGGACAACAATCCCTAAAATAAGAGCTAGTCCGATACCTAAAAGACCTAACATAAAAAGCCAATCAACCCAGCCTTGTCCTGCTAATTGTTGAAAAAAATCAGCAAAAGGACCTGATGTATTGGAAAGAAAACCAAGTGTTGGAGAGACACCCTCAATCCAAGACCGTTCTGCTACAGTGTTGTATCCTAGACCCCACAACTTATCAATAAAGGCCCAAAGGAATATCCAACCCATTGCCAATCTTAAAAGAGCTATTGATATTTTTGTTTTTTTTGCCATAAATTATTTTAATTTAAACAGAATCTAAAAAGAAATTCTATTTTGTAAATCCCTCTTATCTAAAAAGTATACCACGAAAGAAATTGTCCACAGCAAGAAAGTGCTGAAGGCAGAAAACATACAGTAAAGACATATCGCTTCCAAAACAAATAACTGTACGTAGATTAAAAGGAATGAAACAAAAAGACCTGAAGTTGTAAGTACTAGCAACAAAAATAATTTTTTTGTGCTAGATCTTTTAATATACCATGCAGCTATAACCAAAGCGGTTAAGTAGAACAAGAAACCAAATAGAGAAATTGGCACAGTCAACAGAGTCGCGTACTCACTAGTCAAAACCTGCTCACATCCATCAATAGTACAAGGAGGTACGACACCCTTAAAATGCTCCCACGTTAAATAGAAGGCGTCGAATGCACCAAATGTTCCAGACGCAAAAAAGACTGGCCAAAGAAATCTACTTTTTAAAATATTAGTACTCATCTTCTAGATCAGGTTCTGTGTCAGTTTCAGACTCTAAATCATCAACATCTATCTCCACACTATCTCTGATCAAACTTTCTAGTGTTTGTGTTAATGACTGTAAATCAATAACCTGACCGTTTAAAAAGAATGTTGGTGTACCTCTTACTCCTAGCTGTACACCAGACAGTCTATCCTTTTCAATCTTTTCTCGAACCACTTGTGAACTTAAATCAGACCGGAATTTACTAACATCCAAACCAAGCTCTTCGGCATATCCCACAAAAACATCTTCAGCAGAACTGCGACCAAGTCTAGACCAATTCTCTTGACCATCAAATATCATATCGTGCATAGCCCAAAACTCTCCCTGTATAGCAGCAGCTTCTCCAGCTGAGGCAGACAGACGAGCATTGCTAAACTGTGGTAGTGGAAAATGTCTGTACACAAAAACCATCTCATCTTCAAAATCCTCTACTAAGCTAGAGATAAAAGGATACACAGACTTACAGGAAGGACACTGGAAATCACTGTACTCCATTAAAACAATCTGACTCTCTGGATTACCTTTAATTAAATCGTCTTGCTCAATCTCAAAAGCTGGTAGTTGAGTATCTGGATCAATCGAGACCTTCGGCTCTTGCATCCTGACACTAAAAAAGTACAAAAGCGCAAAAAGTAAAACTAAAACACCAATAAATATTGAAACTCCTTTTTTATCCATAAAATTATTTATATTAACTTACAAGCACGTTTTTTATTCTAACACACTATTTTAAATACTCTTATTTATCTAAAATTTTTGGATTCTTTTTTAGAAATTTTACCACCAAATACCTAAAGAGCATTGGTCTTTGATGATCTTTTTTCTCATGATTTATATACTCATATGCAAAGACCGAAGCAATCAAAGCTCCGATTGCATCAAGTATGAGATCATTCATTGTATCAACCACACCTGTTTCTCTTCTCTGCATATTGGTGTCAAAAAAAACATCTATAGCAAACTCGAAAATTTCCCACAAAGCCCCTAAAGAAAGAGCAAAACTAAATGTGAAGAAAGCAAACAAATAAGGACTGACAGAAAACTTACCCTTCAAATGCAAAAGGAGGAGAATTAAAAAACCCAAAAATCCTATAGCAAAACCGCTTCCAGTATGCAGGACCATATCCCACCACCAAAATCTTTCATAGAAACCAAGTTCACCTAAAAACAGTGAGGCGTAGACAAAAAGAACAACTGCAAACTGGAACTCTACAGGCAAAAACAAGTGGTAGCGTTTTTTTAACCATATAAAGGGAACAGTGGATGCTATAAAAGCTAACACACTAATAAATAAAGTCAGCCATTGGAAATTTAAAGCCGACCAAACAATAGCACCAACTAAAGTTAAAAGCAGAAAAAAACTAGTACCAACTTGAATTTTTTCCCAGAAAGTTAGACTCCTAAAACCAGCAATCATATATTTTTAATTTTATTTTCAAACTCAGGAAAGTATTTTGAAATTTCACTGATATCAAAACTTTCTTTTATTTGAGATGCACTTTCCCTATCCAGTAAAAACTGAAAACATCTCTTAACAAAATCCTCAGTAGAAATTTTTTTAGTTGTTAAACTAATATAATCATCCTTACTTAAAGACACAGTATGTCTGGTTTTTTCCAATTCAGATTGTACTAAAACATCAAAAACCCAACCCTTCTCGTCTTCAATCATTTTTATAGCCGATATTTGTACCATATAACAAACAAAACAAAGTTGAGGGAAAATTAACGCATGGAAGCGATTTCTTCAATAGTCAAACAATGTTCGCTTTCTCTAAAGACCAAACAAAATTCATCGTTCTGCCAAGCACCACGTTCATAAACCACAAATTCAGGTTGCATGTCTACTTCACCTTCCATAACAATATCTATACCAGTTTCAGAAACAAAATCATTAATATTTTCACGATCGATTATCTTTATTCTTTGTTGAGGCACAGGATTTGATATAGCAAAATCAAAATATTGACTGTTCAAACTCCATCCTCCCACAAAAACCTCACCACCGTACTGAAAAGCAACTGGGTACAAATTCCTACCATCTACCTCAAGCAACCAGCCAATATCATGGGTAACCTCTCTAGTAGATATAGCGACCCAGCTTCTGTCAGGAGAAAGAATTGCTCCAGTTATTTCACCGTCAACACTAAAAGAAGAATCTTGAGTTACAGAAATCTCATCTGGTAGGTCTTCTGTTTTTAGCAGAACAGACCCAGTGCTAGACATTAAAACTCCATCCTCAATTGAAACTGATCTTGGCTTTGGTTCTGCCTCATCGACAACAAAGAAGACCACTACAGCCACAGCTAAAAGTATAAAGACAAAAATCCAGGCTTGTTTAACACTTTTTGACCCTAATTCATCTTTTATTTTACTATCCATAATTATTTACTATTTATACATAATAACACACTTTTTAATATACAATAAATTAAAAAACTAATTATTTAATCTTTACGCAGGCAAAATTTTTCTTTCCCTTCTTCAAAAGAAGTATCCTACCAGCAAAATCACCCATACTAACGACTGCATCCTGAACTGTTTTCTTAGTGTTATTTAATGATATAGAACCTTCCTTAATTAACCGACCTGCTTCAGTCTTAGAACTAGCAAGACCCGATCTAGTCAAAACATCAACTAAAGGAACACCAATCTCAACTTCCGACTTGGACACATTAACAGTTGATATCTCATCAGCTAAAATATTTTGTTCATCTGCTGAAAGATTATAAAACTCTGTAGAACCAAAAAGTAGCTCAGAGACCCTCTTTACAGTCTGACTTTTTTCCTCTCCATGTAACATAGATGTCATTTCTTGAGCCAGTGTTAGTTGGGCTAATCTATTTTGTGGTGAAATTTTATGAGACTTTTCAATCTGATCAATCTCACTTACAGGAACAAATGTAAACAACCTAAGATACTTACAGACTATCTCATCATCAACATTCAACCAAAACTGATAAAATTTATACGGTGATGTCTTTTGCGAATCAAGCCAGACTGCTCCTCCGGGTGCGGTCTTACCAAGCTTTCTTCCATCCTTATCAACAACTAAAGGAGAAGCCAGGCCAAAGACTTTATCACTAGTCTTTCGACGAACAAAATCTATTCCGGTAGAAATATTACCCCACTGATCAGAACCACCTATCTGCAAAGTACATCCGTGATTTTTATATAAATGATAATAATCATATGATTGAATTAGTGAGTAACTAAACTCGGTGTAGGAAATACCATTCCCTGACTCCAAACGAGTCTTTACTGACTCTTTTTGCAGAAGTGCACCAACTGTAAAATGTTTACCAACATCTCTTAAAAAAGAAACAAACTTCAGGTCACTAATCCAGTCACTGTTGTTAACTAAGTCGAATTCAGTTTTATTGAAGATTGAACTTATCTGATTACAAATACTTTTTGAATTTTTGAGTAAAGTGTCCTCATCTAAAAGAATTCTTTCTTCACTTTTACCAGAAGGGTCACCAATCATTCCCGTAGCACCACCAATCAAAACAATCACTTTGTGTCCAAAGGTCAAAAAATGTCTAGCCAAAACAAACTGTAAAAGATGCCCTATGTGTAGTGAATCTCCAGTTGGATCAATACCGATATACAGAGTTCTTTTCTGGCCCTCTGTTATTTCAGAAATGTCAGTTACAGAGGATATATCTATAAGACCTCGTGCCTGAAGTTCATCTTTTAGATTTTTCATATAAATATAATACCACACTTAAAAAACAATGTATAAAAAAAACCCCTCGCTCAAACATACTAGCGAGGGGTTGTAAATTGCCTTATACGCACTAATCCTTTTTGATTAATAATATTTCTGATCGACGAGCGATCTTCAGATTAATCGGAACAAGGTCAAGAATCTTTGGACCCAAGAGTTTTTCTTTATAGATCATAAAACAAAACTCTGTTTGTCCCCATCTAGAGACAATGAACCAAAGAGACAGGACCGGAGTTGTGGAGCAAGGATATGACAACAACTCTCTAAGAGTTGCATGTCTGAAACCATTTTCAGGATCTGGACTGAATTTTTGTGGCTCTTCATCCATTAACGGAATCGTAAAACCAGTTACCTCAGAAATACTCGGAATAGAGTATCTATCAACAAAACTCTCTCCCACAGTATTTATAACCTGGAAAAAAGACTCCGCTAATGGACTTATAATCCTGAGCTCTTTTAGCTTAAGCAAGCTAAATAAATCAGGATTTTTGTCGACACAGATTTTAGCTGAACTTTTTATTTCAGTATTTTGAACCGGTAAACCATCACACATTGCCATAATAACTCCTTTTGTTTTTTGTTTATGTAAAAGAAACAGAACTAACTTATCAAAAACTATACCTAAATCAGTAACAAGTCAAGCCTATTTACGAAGTATCCTGGCTAAACGCAGGTCTACAAAATCATACTTTCCATTTAATTTATCATAAACAGGACGAAGTTTTCCATCCTTTGATTTAGTAAAAACCTTAAGAATCTCTTGTAGCTCTCGTTCATTACGACCACGATCATTCCAAAGATGTTTTATGTCTTTAGTCTTTATAGATCCAGACTGAATTAACTTCTCCAGATGGCCTAGTACAGTGGTTACAGTTAACTTCCTAGCCTTCGCAACCGATTCTAGACCAGCTTCAAATTTTACCATCTCAGCCGTAACATCATAAGTAGTTTTCTTTTTTGTTTTTTGCTTTGTTTCAATATCTTTACATCCACCAGAAGATAACAAAAAATCATCCTGTTTTTTTATCACCTCCTCATTTTTCATAACCCCAAACCTTTTACTAGCAATTAGAGAACTTTTCCTAAAATCTTCGTCTACTTCAGAAATTTTTGGGTTAACCTCGAAAGCTCTTTCGTTATATCCCAAACAGAACAAACCATCGAGGCTTCGAAGTCGAGAGAGCGCGACATAACCCTGACCAAATTCGAAAGAACGAGACAGATCTATTAATGCCGAATCAAGACTCACTCCCTGACTTTTGTGGACCGTAATAGCCCAAGCTAAACGAAGTGGAATCTGAGTAACTTTAGCTAAAACCTTGCCGTCTTCATCTATTGACCACTCCATAGCCGAAACTAAAATTCTTCGATTATCTTTAGTTTTAATGACTGGATGTCCAGTTCGACGATCAACAGACTCGACAACTCCAACTGTTCCGTTCACAAAACCTGCCTCAAAATTATTCTTAGTACACATTACTACAGCGCCAATTTTAATGTTCAGCCTTTCTGGTGACAAACACCCTTTTTTTAATTGCTCCACCAAACTAGATCTACCTTTTGAATCCATCACAAAAAGTTTTCCTTCTTCGTCAATCTTTTCTAGCTCAAGATCATTAACTCTGTCCACATCATTGTTGTGCGAAAAAAGTTTGGGTGACTCTTTTGGGACCAAACTTTCATCTGTACAGATTCGAGACTCTATCATCTCATAATGAACTCTCTCTAAAGCAGATCGGCGAAAAGCTGAAAGTAACTCACAGATATTTTCATCCTCCTGCCGAAACTGTTCGGTCAAATAGCAGGTGGCCAACCTAGCCTTCGTCCAACTCTCAGACTCAAAAGCAAAAAAAGCTGATCTATCTCTAGAAACTGGTGGTAGTTGAAAAAAATCACCGACTAAAATAACCTGAACTCCACCAAACGGGAGTTCATTCTGTTTTATGGTCTTCATAACCATATCAACAGTATCTAAAATCCTTCCATCCAACATCGAAACCTCATCAATTATTAAAACTTTAGTTTTTCTAATTCTCTTAACTAAGTATTGTTTTTCATTCAGAGCTTCAAGCTCGTACATGTCTAGATGATTACGAATTCCGATTCCACTCCAGGAGTGAATAGTATAACCAGCGATATGGGTGGCAGCGATGCCGGTCGAAGCAGTTACCGCTGGTTCAACACCATGATCTTTTAGGTACTTAACATAACTATTAATTGCAAAAGACTTACCTGAGCCAGGTTCACCTGTCAAAAAAACATTAACCCCCATCTTCATTACCTCAAGTGCTTCTTTTTGAGTCATACCAATAATCTTAACACAACAAAACCCCCTTTAAGAATTAAAGAGGGCTTTGTATTTCAAACGAAGACTAAAAATATTAGGACTTCTTTGATACTGCAGCGATAAATAGGTACAAAGCACTCAAACCAACTACAACATAGATAGTTCTTTCAAGACCTTCCATACCACCTAAAATTGACTCTACTAGGTTATATTGAAAAGCACCAACCAAACCCCAGTTAAGACCACCTACGACAGTTAGTACAAGAGCTGTCCAAGTAATTCCATTTAATTTCATATTATTTTTACTTAATTAAATCTAATAATTATCGACCTTAATAATTATACACCAAATTAAAAATAAAATTCAAATATATTAAATAAAAAAAGACCCCTCAAAAACTGAAGGGTCTTAATCTACAGAACAATATCGTTTAGAAAAGGACTCTGCTCCGCCATTTTCGATATAGTACAGAATAGCTTCACTTTCTGTTGGAGATCGTCCTAACTTCTCTCCGGCATACCAACGGTTTTCTGGACCAAGAGCTTCTTCAATTTGAAGAAGCAATCTTTGTTTCAGGCAACCAGCTAAAAAACAATCTGAGAGTTTTCTAGTACTCACACTCATTTTTTTATCGCTCATTCATTATCACCCCCTTCCTAATATAAGTATACTATTTTAAAACGTTTTTTCAAGACAAAAAGGTGGACAACTTTTTTTTATTTCCAATCCACATCTAGTTTTGGAGAACTGTTCACAATCAAAACTTCAAATTTTATTCTTCCAATCACTTGACCTCGAGAGGTTTCAACATCAACTCGATACAGCCCGCTCGTAATGTTTCTACTAAAAGAGTATCCTCTGAAGCCTTCCTCACGACCTCCAGTCATTTTAAAAGGAACCCTATTTCGACTAACCCAACCTAAATTTTTATCATATTTTTGCCAATGGTGAGAAAGATCGACCTCCATTCTAGCTGGAGCAAAAACAGAACTAAAAACATAGACTGGTTGACCTTGTGTCAAACTAATCTTATTACCTGTAAAAAGATTTTGCAAAAAACTTCTACTTTCAGTCATTATCTTATATTCCCCACCTACTCTTTCTACAAAATGATAGACTCCAGCATCACGCATCGACAGCGGAATCGGCGGAATAATATTTAAAAAATACATTCCGTTCATTAAAATAAATATAGATATTACTAAATAACCTATAGTTGTTTTTTTCTGATAAATTTTTGCTACCTTACTCTTTAGTGCAAATATATACAGATAAATAATTATTAAACTCAACATTCCACTCAGTAAAAAAATCCAGACCGTAATAGATCTAAATAAGAAAGGTAGTATCAAAACTGACCACGAAAAAACTGCAAAATAATATACTGCAATCTGAACACTTAAACGTAAGTAATAACGTTTTAAAAGATCGTTGGAAAGCATCAAAAAAATTATTATTAAAATAAATGGCCAGCTTGCTGAAAAAACTCCACTGAACCAATAAAAAACAAAAAAACCACTCAAAAGAGCACCAAAGCTATACTGAAGAATCATCGAGGAAAATAATCGAAGGTATTGAAGGATCCTTCTTTGATGTCCAAAACAATGAGAATCATACAGATTGCGATAAGCAATAATTGAACCAGAAAGTACAATATGGAAAGTTAAAATAGAAAAAGCTAAAGAAAGATTTATCTGTTGAAACAAAATAAAATCAGTGATTACTCCAGCTAAAAGTGAACCGGGAATCAAATACCTTTCATATTTGGAGTACCATCGACTAACTTGATCAAAAAAAACTTTCTGTTTTCCTTTCTCAGAATTTATATTTTTAAGAAATTTAAACATTTAACACAAAAATTTCAAAATCACTTTTTCCACAAAATTATGTGGCTCTAAATATCTTTAACTAGATCGCTTGGCTTTACTGCGTCCAGACTCAGTTAAGTATTTTTTTCGTAGACGAATATTATTTGGTGTAATCTCAAGATACTCATCATCAGAAATTATCTCGAGACCCACTTCAATATCAATAGGTGTAGGAGGAGTTAAATAAGTCTTCTCGTCAGAACCAGAAGCTCGCATATTGGTCAACTGTTTACCTTTGGTTGGGTTAACTGTCATTTCCTCACCTTTTGTAGTATTCCCAATAACCATACCTTCATAAACATCTTCAGCAGGCCCAATATACAAAACACCACGAGTTTGAAGATTTACCAATGAAAATCCTAAGGTTTTTCCGGTCGCCATCGAAACCATCGAGCCAGTCACTTTTTTCTCTATTTCACCAACGTACGGCTTGAAACCAATAACTCGGCTAGCCATGATTCCTTCACCTCTAGTGTCAATTATAAACTGGCCACGATAACCAAGTAAACCTCGAGTCGGACCTTCAAAAATCATCCTGACTATAGGCCCTTCTGACTTCATATCAATCATTTTAACACCTCGTCGTCCAAGTTTTTCTATAACAGCACCCTGGGCTTCGGCTGGAATCTCAACAGTCACCTCTTCAAACGGTTCAGACTTTACTCCATCAATCTCTTTAATAATTACCTGAGGCTGAGAGACAGACATCTCAAAACCCTCTCGACGCATATTTTCCAAAAGTACCGCTACATGCAACTCTCCTCGACCATGAATTTTCATGACCTTATCATCAAGATTTGCCTTCAGACCAACATTAACTTCCAATTCCTTTTCAAGCCTATCTCTAATCTGTCGTCCTGTTACAAATTTTCCATCTCGACCACCAAACGGAGAGTCATTAACTAAAATATTTAAAGAGATGGTTGGTTCGTCAACACTAATTGTCGGCAATACTTCTGTATCCATATCGTCACAAACAGTGTCACCAATAAATATATCCCCCAAACCTGCAACTAGAGCAATATCTCCAGAACTAACCTCTTCTACTTCTTTTCTTTTTATTCCTTCAAATGTAAAAATCTTGGTTACTTTTTCTTCTAAAACAACATTGTCTTGTTTTTTTATTAAAACCCTAGACCCGTTCTTTAGAACACCTTGGTAAACTCTAACGACTGCCATTCGACCCAAGAAATTATCATAAGCTAGGTTAAAAGGTTGAGCCTTAAGCGGCAAGTCATTTTTTGGCTCAGCTGGTGAGACATGTTCCAAAATAACATCTAACAAAGGAGTGATGTCTTTTTTCTCATCATCCAATGACCTCATTGCTACACCATCTTTCCCAATACTATAGACTGTGACAAAATCAAGTTGCTCATCATTTGCTCCCAACTCCATAAACAGTTCTAAAATCTGATCGTGAGCACGTGCAGGATCAGCCGCTGGCTTATCTATTTTGTTCAAGACAACAATTGGTTTATGACCGATCTCTAATGATTTTTTCAAAACGAATCTGGTTTGAGGCATAGGTCCTTCTTGTGCATCAACAACTAAGAGAACTGAGTCTATCGAACGTAAAACTCTCTCAACCTCAGAACCGAAATCAGCATGTCCAGGAGTATCAACAATGTTAATTTTACCTCCCTTATATTCAACTGCTGTGTTCTTAGCATAGATTGTAATTCCACGCTCAAGCTCCAAAGAGTTTGAGTCCATCGAACTACCTTCTTCCAGCATTCCTGTCTGGCGCATAATCGCGTCTGTTAATGTGGTCTTTCCGTGGTCAACGTGGGCAATGATTGCAATATTTCGAATTTCAGACATATATTTATAGACTAAACAAAAGTTAAAGCACAACCTCTCTTTCCAGCTCGACCAGTTCGACCAATTCTATGAACATAGTCCTCATAACAGGTTGGTGTGTCGTAATTAATAACGTGACTGATATCACTCACATCAATACCTCGAGCTGCAACATCTGTTGCTACCAAGACATTTATTACATCAGTCTTAAAAAGCCCCAAGGCCTTCTGCCTTTGAGTTTGATTTTTATTTCCATGTATAGACTCGGCTTTCATTCCAAGACGAACTAAATCCTTACAAAGTTTTTCAACACCATGCTTAGTTCTACCAAAGACCAAAACCTTTTGAAATTCATCTTTTTTAAGTAAGTCATGCAAGACATCTAATTTAACTTTACCACCGAGACGAATCACGTCCTGTTCAACTCCCGCCACAGTCTCTCTATCTTTTACAGAAACTCGAACAGGTTTCTTTAAAAATCCTCCAACTAGTTTCTCAATCTCTTTTGACAAGGTTGCAGAGAAAAACAAAGTTTGTCGATCTTCTGACATCTTAGATAGAATCAATTTCATATCAGCAATAAAACCCATATCCAACATTCTGTCTGCTTCATCCAAAACTACAGACTTAAACTTTGAAAGATCAAAGGCCCTACGATCAATTAAATCTTTTAGACGACCTGGAGTTCCTAGAATAATGTTCGGTCTTCGACGAAGTTTTGATATCTGCCTGTGAATGTTAGCTCCACCGACACAGGAAACTGCTTCAATACGAAGGCCTTTTGCAAAACCCTGAAACTCTTCCTCAATCTGTAGTGCAAGTTCTCGAGTTGGAACCATAACTAAAATCTCCTGCGTACGATCCTTTAGAATTTTATTGATTAGAGGAATCAGAAAAGCTCCGGTTTTTCCAGTTCCGGTGTTAGCCATTCCAACCACATCTCTACTTTCTAGAATATACGGTATTGCTTCATCTTGAATAGGAGTTGGGTTAACATACCCTTTTTGTGTAATGTTTTTCTTTAGAGACTCCTCTAATGCAAAATCATTGAACTGATGTTTTGGAATAAAGTCTTCGATGTTCTCAGCTGGTACAGCTTTGTTTATAAAACGACTTATGTCGATTCGAGAACCTTTAGATCTTCTTCCACCACTATTACGGTTGTTACCAGAAAAACTCGATCGTCCTTTCGGCCGAGCATTCACAAAACGTCTTCTTTGGTTAGATCTTTGATGCATAAAACTAATATAGGCCCAATTTATGGGCTTTGCCTTTTGGCTTAATTAATAACTGTCGAATGTCTCGGGACGGGTTCGCCTGCCTCAGATATGCGGCGGTCTCGGAGTTCCCAAGACGTAAACCTATATAGAGAATATTTGACTCATTAAAGATACGTTATTACAGAGGTATTGTCAACAGAAAAAATTGACAATAGCATTATAGTGTTATGATATTCCTTAAGGACACTCCGTAATAATTCTATTCTTCCTTCATAATTAACACTGTTATCTATTCTTAAATTTAAATAAACTTTAATTTTTCTAATTAATTAGTTATTATTAGAGAGAAAAATTAAAAAGATGCACAAAAAAATATTAAATCCCCTAATCATACTTTCGTTTATCACATTTTTTGTTTGGGGAATGATTGTTGGTGTTGTTCTATATATCTACAACTCCCCCATACAAGAACAGGAACAAGAAACACCTGATCGTTATCTTCAGAGCCAGGAGTCGGTTGAGGTGCAGTCAAAATCACAAGCAACAGAAGAAAACGCAGTGAAGAAAGAGACAGCAACAGAACTCCTACCAATAGAGTCTGTTCTTTTTGAATACATAGAGGTTGTAGACAGTTGTGGATCAGATTTTAGTGGTGATTGTTTAAATGTCAGATCAGGTCCTGGTGAAGATTTTGAGGTTGTTTCCCGACTAAGAGAAGGTGTAGTACTTAAAGTCGGAGGTGAGGTTAGAAGATACGGAGAAAAATGGTACAAAATTGTTTTTGATGAATGGATTCGTTATCCTAATCGCATAACAAGTGACTGGTACATAAAAGCCGAATACGTCAGAATCTTAAAAGATGAAGGAATTTTAACTCTAGGAGATCAACCAAAAAAAGAAACAAATAAAAAAATAGTGGTCAACCAGACTGAACAAACACTTCGTGCCTACGAAAACGGTGATTTATTTATGGAGGAAATTATATCGACAGGGATCGAGTTGACCCCAACTCCTTACGGAACATTTACTATTTTTCGTAAAACTCCAACTCGCTACATGCAAGGTCCTCTACCAGGTATTAGTAACCGCCACTGGGACTTACCTGGAGTGCCTTGGAACCTATACTTTACACAGGGTGGAGCGGTGATTCATGGTACCTACTGGCACAATGATTTCGGACAAAGAGCCTCTAATGGATGTGTTAACATCCATCCAGAAAAAGCGCGGGAACTGTATAACTGGGCTGATATTGGCACCACTGTTATAATTGAATAATAAAACAGGAAATAAATTATTCATTTAATATTTCACACTTCAAACAGTGACCTACTATTCTACGAGCAATAAGCCATAAGGCCATAATGAGAACTAAAACTGCACCGCTCGCAATGTAGATTTGGTACTCAGTCAGGAAAAATACCATTCCAAATCCTAAAACACCAAAAACGACTCCTAAACTACAACCCACACAACTGGCAGTTCCAACTAATGTAGCAAATACTCCAGAAATAACACTACCACCTCCATCATAAAAAGCTTTTCGACCAACTTTGGTAAATAGATATACCTGCATAGTTATCAATATTGCAGTAAGAGCAGAAAGAATAACAAGAAACAATAAGTTCCACGGACCAAAAATAGATATCTGGAACAAAAAATCATTTCCAGGAACAAGCCAAACCGGTAACATTATATAAAGAAAAAGTAGACCAACAAAAAATAGGCCTGTGAGAATTTTGTAGAGATTATCCTTAAGAACAATTACTGCTCCCTGGTAAATTGTA
The DNA here is from genome assembly GCA_007117035.1 of Candidatus Campbelliibacteriota bacterium. Taxonomy (GTDB): domain Bacteria; phylum Patescibacteriota; class Minisyncoccia; order Phycocordibacterales; family CSBR16-193; genus CSBR16-193. The sequence goes on along the minus strand of SKHG01000036.1, from coordinate 4,367 downwards.
TGGAATGCTTGAAATATCTTTTCTATCATATTTAATATGTATGTACTATTACTCTACACCCTTCAGCAAATCTAGCAAAACAATAAGTAAAATCAGGGTATAAAAAAAGTCCCCTACTTGTAGGGGACTTTGCTATTGAGAAAATAAAGAAGATCACAGTAGCAGACTACTTCTGCTCTCTCACTTCCAATTTCTTCAACTGCGTAGGCTAAGTAAGATTCTGGATCTACCCCACGCAAAAGATATATTTTAATTGAAGGATGCTCAAGAGCTACTTCAATTGCTACATCTCTATACGAGACGACAGCTATATCAGCATTTTTTAAGCTGGTTACTCTATGTCCAGCTGAAGTGAAATCTCTCTGCATTAGGTCAGTAAGAGATAATGGATACTCCACTTCTTCTTCTAATCTGATATGAACATTCATTATTAATCCTCCTTTCTTTTTATACTATAAATTATATATTACAATTTGTAAAGGCCAACGTTTTAAATAACGCTATGGTACAAAAACCACTAAACCAATCAGTTTTTAATGTTTAAGTTAGTTGTTTATAGCCACCTCAATAATCTTCCAAGGTAAAGTAACTGTAAATGTAGACCCCTTATCTTTACCTTCTGAGTAAAATGATATATCTCCACCAACAGAGTCAATAATATTTTTAGATATAGAAAGGTCAATTCCTAAACCTTCTGTGTCCTTCAGACGGGAGCGGTCACCCCTAAAGAAACGCTTGAACATATACTTTTTTTCTTCCTTGTCTATTCCAAGTCCAGTATCTCTAACTTCAAATACTACCTTCTTATTTTTTTCTAAGACCTGAAGGCTAACATCTACAGAACCATCTTTCTTGTTGTAACTCAAAGCATTTGTTAAAAGAACCTTAATTACGAAATTAATTCTGTTTTTATCCATCCTTACATTAACTCCATCCCTGATAGAAGTATTTAGAGTTAATGACATCTTTTCCAAATCTTCCTGTTTTTCTACTATCTCATTTTTAATAAGCCTAGAAAGATCTACTAATTCATGTTTGGAGGAATTAAATCTATGACTATTCGAAACAGTTATTAGCATGTTAGTAAGCTCTATCAAACTGTCAGCTGAGTTCTTTATTTCCTTAGATGAGTCTTTTCTTTCATCCTGAGAATCCTGAAGGGGTATTTGATCTGCCGCCCATTTTATCCTAGTGAGAGGTGTTCTAAACTTATGTGAAATTATATTTGTAAACTCATATTTAAGAACATCAGCTTGTCTAATTTTTTTCCAAACAAGTTGTCCAACTATAAGAGCAAACAACGAAGAAATAAGGGGAATAGCCCAGTGAGATAGTTGAGGGTATGTCTCAGTCAACTGAATATTGATGTAGCTAATCAGTCCAATAAAGAATGTTACAACAGCAATAAATATGGAGTACAAAAGAGCATTTTGAGCTATAACATTTATATCGAACAATTTGTACTTAACAATAGCGTAAACAAAAAACGGAACATAGATAAAATGTAACGGGCTCCATATAGGATCGACTTGAATATTCATAACCAAAAGAAAGGCTTGGTATCCAAACAAGACACCTATTGAAATTCCAGTTGCTACGTACTTAACCCTGTTATAGAAAACTGGGTCATCTCCTTTCCTACTTTCTATTAAATTCTTTACTGACTGGTATATAACATACGCAACGACCGACAATGAATAGGTAACCAAAAGAATATACAACGGCCCTGCCTCATAGTAGTTCGGAAAATACATTTTTGGTACAGACTGCAGAAGAAACAAATCTAAGTTCATTAAAATGAAAATAAAGATACCTATTCCAAAACCATATATCGCAACTAAACTCCATTTCTGCTCTTTTTCTTTTTCAAAAAGAGAGATAACACAGTGAGCCAAGAAAATACTCAAAATTGCATTAACTGAATTGAACAGCAAAACTTTTCTAGACAAATCAGAATCTTCTATATTAACCCCTATAACATGAGAAAGAGCAAAGACTAAAACTCCACCACTTAGAAGAATCAACAGTAGAGACTGACGGTTGCCTTTTCCTTTAAATAAAACAACACCGATTAGTATCAGTATCATTATGACACTCAGAACATAACCTATATTATGAATTAATAGCGATAATTCCATACAAATATTACTTGATTATATTGTAACACGCTTCACTTTAAATTAGTCAAGTGCTTTTTATATATTCCTATTATTCAAAAAAGACACACTGTGGGTAATCAATTTAGACACAAAAAAACTTATGCTCTTTATAGAACTATTTATAAAACTACTTCCCTTTTTACAACATAAGTTAAAAAAAGACCCTACAATAAATGTAGGGTCTTTGCATGAATAAAGATCAGTTGTCTTTACACAGTTTTCTGATATTCGTTCCCACTCCGTGGGAGAAGTTTCGTGCTAAGACACCAGCTATAGCTGCTTTCTTGGCAGAATCCTTCAAATCAGTAATGTAGTCTTGGATTTTCTCTCTTTCACCAATTGGTAACTGAGATAAAATTTGATCAATGTTGGGATCCATAAACCTCCTTTTCTAATCTGTTTCTGATTTTTCCCCAAAGGCGCTGGCCGTATAGTCTTTGACATACTTCGGATTTTTCACCGAAGAATGATTCCAGAACAAAAAACGAGCGAGAGTTAGGGCGAAGAGCAATAACTTCATTAAGATAATTTTTTGCTTCGTCATAACGATTAAGCAAAATAAGGGGTTCGACCCGATTTTGCTTAACAAGACAGGTGTTAGGACATATTTCCTCAGCCTCATCTAATATTCGTATTTTTTCCTGTGGGTCCTGTTCTAGAATCGCATGCGAAACGACCAAGGCAGATGTTATTGCTGACCACGGAGAAAAGGTAGAGGCTCCAGGGTGCCAAACATTTTGAGGGCCTGTCATAATTGACAGAGGTTCAAATTGGTAAGCATGATCACTAACAATGATTCCGTGAGGCTCCTCATACATCAACAGTTCGTCTATCCAGCCATCAGGTAATTCTCTACCATCTGAGCTGTAATGATTTTTCCATTGATTCATAAGAACAAGCCAAAACCAATCAACTGTGACTTCCCCATACTGATATTTTTCAACCTCAGTTGGAAAAAATCGGTCTATAATCGCGAAGCATATTGCAACACGTCCGAGGCAGCTTTTTGGGTCAATTACGACATTCAACCGACACAAATCCTCCTGCGAATGTGTTCCCCCAAGAAAAGGTTCCCATGGGAAATTTTCGAGGGTCTCCTCAACAGTTTCGTTTGGTAAAAAATCTGACGCAATATCCTCCAGACTCTCCTGAGCCTGGATTCGTGTATATTCAATTTTAATGTGCATTCAATCTCCTTTTGTTTATGTTATTATAACCAAATATTATTATAACATATTTCTATTTTTTTACAATAGTGAAGGATGTTGGGGACAGAAGAATCTCCTAGACCTGTTCGAATCAAGATTTACTTATCTTGATTTAGTCTCCAACTTTAACGAGATAGAGTATTTTTTGGAACGATAAAATATATAATTAAATAAGCAAGTAGAAAAGGAATGATTCCTGTAATAAAAAGTAAGAATACGGACACCACTCTGACAACCACCGGATCAATATCATAATATTCTCCAATCCCCCCACAAATACCAGCGACTATTTTGTTCTCACGACTTTTGTATAGTTTTTTCATAATAACTTATAATTTAATACTATTTATATTAGCAAATAATCCCAACCATTAATTTAGCGTGTGTGGATAACCAGTAAATTATAAGAAATTACTTTAAACATTTAAACAGAAATTTTATAAAAAAAAAGTATTGAAAATTATTTTTTTTAATCAAACAATCAACTCTTTCAATTTATTAGAAACTTCTTCAGGCGAGATAAATGTAGTGTCTATAATCGAGTAATTATATTTTTCACACAAATCCTTTAAAACATAAGAAAAATTTATACTGTCTTCAATAAACTTATCAATCTTTCCAGCAGCTCTTTCAAGATCTTCTTTAGTTTTCTTATCTCGGTTTCTTTTCATTAACCGCTCTCTAATTACACTGTCTTTAGCGGTTAACAAAATCATTTCAATATTTGTCGAAGTAAAAATTTTCTTAAACGATTCAATCTCTTCTGGGTGAGATACTCCACAAACAACAAAACCTTGCTTATTAAAAAGCTTTTCAATGCCCTCTTTAATCCATTCATTACTTCGCTGTTTTCGCCACACACTATCAGCATTATCAGGTACACCTGTTTCGTCAAAATCATGTACTTCATAATTTTCGGGAAGTATTCCTTTTAGATGCTTGATAACTGAGGTCTTACCGACCCCAGAAGCCCCAGAGATAAAATATATAGTTTTTTTAT
>SKHG01000075.1 GCA_007117035.1 Candidatus Campbelliibacteriota bacterium | reverse complement strand
TAGATGGAACCGTATTCGAGACTCTAGACCAGGCACAAAGGCTTCCAATAGCTCGATTACATGTATGAAAAATTTAAGCCTCGTGGTAAAGCCTGATTATTCTAGACTCTTTCTATTTGCTTAAAATACTCACGGTACAAATCGGGTAAATTCATTCGATCAGAAGTCGTCGTTTACGCTCAAGCATACCTTCAAAAATTGGAGTCGAAACGCGCTCCGGAAAATCATCCGGCAAATCAGTTTTCACTCGCTCAATAACATCATCTACTTTATCGCATAGGGTCGTGATGATTTCGCTCATTCGGCTCGGGCTAAATTCAGCTTCTTTTGCGGTATTTAAAAAATGCCGCCGAAAAATTTGGTAGATACGCCATTTCTTTCCACTCGACCCTCGCAAGCTCATCGCAAGTTTTAAATCACGAATATTCAGGCCGCCTCCGCCTATTGCAGTGTTAGCAGAAATGATGTCATAAAGCGGTGTTAACCGGTAGGCACCGAAGGACTCGATATGTACAGAGAAGTTCTTCGCATGCCCATCAGTTGCGCCTAAGAGAAAAAATAGTACCTGCGCTGCCATAAAAGTTTCACGATCACGCGTAGGTTCAGCAGAGCCCTGAAGATGTTTCATAATTCTGGCAATCGTTGGTCCGTTATCCGATTCGTATTTTCTAGCAGAGGGAAAACTCAGTATCTGACAGTAATCTTCTTGAGGTAGTCTCATTAGCCTCGAGTGATCTGGGGGATATTTACGATCGAAGCGCTCAATGGCGAGGGATTTAATAGTTGGCGTGGTAATCACTTCACAATCGGACGCATCAAAACCAAATGCTTTTGCAATTCTTAGGCACAACATTTCATTCTCTGCGCTGTCAGTCAGGTCAATCGTGTGATCATGCCTTTGGCTCTTCCCAATAGGAAGCTTAATGATGTGCGTCGTTGGGGTGTTACCTTTTGGAAGACACCATGCGTTGCCTACTTTTAGCAGGGCTGTTTTTTCCTGAGCGCCGGCAATTAAAATTCTAAAATCGTCGAGCGCCCGCAACATGCCCAAAGGTGCCTTAGATTGATAACCTTTTAAAATTCTCTCTAATTTGTCTTTGGTGAGTCTTTCATATTGCAGTTCATGAACGCTCCCCAGGTCTTCGTTTTCGGGAACGAACTGCAATGCACCTACACTATCTTTTCCAATCGCCGAGAGTAGGTCAAAAGCTTGGCCGGAGTCGGCTTGATAGCAGGCAACAATTCTGTCTCTCATTTCTTCATTGTCGGGCAGTAAATTATCAAAAAAGTTAATTACCTCCCGTCCTGAGTATTCGTCGTGCCTTAACGGCATCGACAAAGAAATTGGACGCGCTCCCTCTTTGATAATCCAGCTCTTATCGTAAAAGAACGTATGAGCGCCGGAATCACTTCGGCTCAAGTAGTCTACGCGGTAGCCGTTCATGTAAATAGCGAGTGTACTCATTACCAATCCTCACTCCATTTGGCATCGGGCAACACAGAGTTAGAATTATTCTTCAGGTCATTGCTATTCTTAGGTTTTACTGACAACTCAAGCTCTAAAGCGGATAGTAAACGAAACAAAGTATCAAGCTGCATTTTCTCTGGCATTGATTCAAATTTAGAAACCGTTCCCTGCCTAAGCCCAACTAAATCACCAACCTTGGCTTGACTCAGGCCGGGAGTTCTTCGTTTATCTCGTATGTAGTTTGATAATGCTTTGGGATCAGTAATTTTCATAGCGCTCTCTTTATAAGCGAGTTCATATAAATCTTATTTTAGACGCACTTGCGTACAAGTCAGCTCTCATACACAAGTGCGTATGAATGTATTTTTATATGAATTCGCGTATAATAATTACAAACGGGAGGAGTTTTGAGCTATACCAAGTTTTCGGATGATGGCTCAAATACGGTGATCGTGCTGATGTAGCGTCCGGAAGGCACCTAACTTACTGAAAAAATCAATTCCCCATATGAGAACTTAACTTCCCTGCCATTGGGTTTCACAGTATGCAACAACTCTTGAACTACGGAGTTTACAATGCATAACCTATCAGCTAATGAATGCAAAGCGCAAATCGATGAAACTATAGCTTCCAACACCATGTCGATTGGTGAGGCAGTTAAGAAAATCAGATTTAGATGAAGCACGTTACGACATTAAGCAGTGGCTGCGTCAGTATAACGAGGAAAGACCTCACCGCTCACTAAATTATTTACCGCAAGCTGAGTACGCAAAACAGGTGGCATAAAGGTTGACAAAAAAGAACTTTTTGATAATGTGAATATGTGCTTCTTGCACTTTATCATTTTAACAGAGGGAATATTTTATGAATTTTTTCATCAGCTTTTTTAATAAAGGTCGAGTATACTCGGAAAAAAGCAATATAAAGGGAAATCTTTCGGGCGGCCGTAAAGACGCTTCCACGGGTGATTGGTATAAAAACTAATTTCTCAGTAATCAGCTAACAAGCCTCTCAGCAATAGAGGCTTGTTAGTTGCCCAAACTCAGTAAATACTAGGAAGTAACTTGAAGTTCTACACGATTCCGCTCAAACATCTACATAACAAACAATTAGCCTTGTCCCAATTAAGTGGGAATTTGCTAGAAACTGAGTTTGATGCTTCCCATCAAACCAGCGTTAAAAATTATCCCACAAAGCTGATAAAAGCTTTAAAAATATGTAAAAGCCCTTATTCAGAAAAGCTGCCTGGTGAGGGAATTTCAAAGCTTTGGGAGGAAGAACAGTCTAATATAAAAAATAGTATTCTAGCAAGGACTATTAGTTTAACTAGATTTAACTTTTTTATTGCAAGAAAATACGCCTCTATCGAAACCCCCCTTTTTAATTCATCTTCTGAGGCTGCTCTTTATTTCCGATCCTTTAATACTCAGAAGCAAAACGAACTTTGTCTTTCTCGAAGTTTATTTATGGCGAAAACATCTAAAGAATTCAAAAGGAATGGTGTTATTTTTGTTGGAGTTTTTATGCCTACCCGATCAATGCATGCGTGGGTGATTGAAAATGAAAAGCAGGCTGATTTAGAAGATAGTTATTGGATCAATTTTCAACCAGTAGCTGCACTGGCTTAGCATGAAAAAAAATAAGATCATCAATGCCCAAAAAATAGAATTCTTTAACTCTTTGGGAAATTATTTCCTAGAGAGCTTATGGGATGAATACTATTCGGGAAGTGTTTGGCAAGATGTTGTTTTTCAAGCATATGATTTTAATGTTGAGATGGGCTTCAGTCGCAGAGAGAGCTGGATGTCTATATATCGAAATGTTATTCCTATATACAAAGGAATGAGTTTCAATCCATTGACAAGAGAATTAAAAGAAAATAAATATTCCGCAAGAGAAATAGTAGGTGCAGATTTAGAAGAATTATTGAAAGCCAGCTTTGTTTTTTTTGAAAGATTTAAAAATAAAAAAATTGGAGTCCAGCTTAGTGGTGGATTGGACTCAAGTATAATAATCGGCTTGTTAAAGTATTTTAAAATACCTCATGCTTTGATTGGGCTAAAATCGAAAAGGTTTGAATTCAGAACGGAGTGTACGATCCAAGACCTATTAGCAGACTCTGCCCATGATGTATGCTTTATTGATGAGGAAACTGTCCTCCCCTATTCAATGCTCACAAGCTGTGTTCCTCATCAGGTCCCCAATATTTCTAATCTCGATATCCTTCAAGATATAACTATGGCCAACGCAGCAAAGAATTTAGGAGTTGATGTTCTATTAAGTGGAGGGGGAGGAGATAATTTATTTGGGTCACCAGTTGCTCATCAGTCTGAAAACCGACTTTATACGCCTCAGCTTTTTTGCAACGATTTTTTGGTGGATTGTGTATACGCGAGTAAAGGTATATCTTATGTGTCCTTCTTTTCGGACCCCAAAATAATAGACGTAATTAGCAGTCTTCGATCTGGTCAGGATGAAGATTTGAATAAAATTTGGGCGCGTCAATTTTTTAAGGACTATCTTCCACGCGAACTTGTTGATTTTAGTTTTAAAGCTGATTTCTGGGGGCGTTATATAGACGGTGTTACCTCTAATTATTCATCCATAAAAAAAGTCTGCAGAATGGCATATGAATTATCGGGAGACTCATTTTTTTCAGCGGAGCGGGTAAGTGGATTACTAAGTGCGGACCTCTTAGTCCCAAATAAAAAGTTATACTCTCAAATAGAGGCTCTCACTTCATCAGCTGTATGGGTCGTATCATCCTTGAATACACACCTTCACAAAGACCATTCTAGTAATGGCCTGAGTATACTAGACACTCTACTCTATAGCCCTAACGAAACATAATGCGCCCCGAACCAGTAGTTTGATTCCGTTTTATCCGAAAAAGATGCCCAGATAAAGTAGATTGTTACCGCTTTATGCTCTATATTACTGCAACAACAGTATTAAACTACCGAGCGCCACTATGAAAACCGTAACGCTACAACTCTTCAATCGAGGCAAATGGTGGGATGCCGCAGAGCTTAGCTTTAGTGGCGATAAAATGAATAGCCACGTTACTTTATCCTACCTACCCGATTACATTAGGCATGTGCTGAGCTAAGCAAGAAAGGATTCTTGGG
>SKHG01000002.1 GCA_007117035.1 Candidatus Campbelliibacteriota bacterium | reverse complement strand
TAGGTAAACTCATCCGTTTTGGCGTTGTTGCACCAGTAGCAGGACATGACGCAGTTGGTTTTGCTGTACTCGTAATTCGAGTTCTTACGATCCATTTCCAGTGTCCACCCGCGTTCGTTTTTCTTGAAGAGTTCGTGCTTACCCGCTAATTCTTGGATTTCTTTCTCAGTAATTCCGCAGTAATCACATTCGTTTTGTGAAAGGACTGTTTTGTATTCAAGAAAACCAAATAAACAAGAAATGGTTAAATAAAAAACTTAACTATATTTGCACAAAGAGATTTAAATGAAGTAAGAAAAAACTCTTAACTTACTTAAACTGCACAAAATATGAATACAACCGAAAATAAAATAACAACTGAACTTCAAGCGCAGTTTTTGAGGCTTTATCAAATGGCTATGACTGATGGAGACTTTAGTCCGCTTGAATGGAAAATGCTTTATGAGTTTGCAGAAGAGAGGAATATTTCAAAAGAAGAACTCGACAAAATACTTTTATCAACCACAGGGAATTTACAAGTTCCTGAAGCCATTGAGCAAAAGATTGAATACCTCTATGACTTTGCAAGAATGATATGGGCTGATGGAATTGTTACGGATGACGAAAGAAGTACTCTAAAAAAGTTTTGCAGTAAGTTCGGCTTTTTGGATGAAAATATTGATGAATTAGCTGATTATTTGATCAATTGTGTAAAAGAAGGCAAAACAAAATCAGATATCATTAAAGAGTTAAACACATAATTATGAATGCATTAAAAAAACTAATTACACTTAAGCCAAAAAAAGAGGTGGTTTCCGAAGAAAGAATTGTTGATATAGAATACATTGAGCCTAAAACTTACTTTGAAGACGGTGAAAGAAAATGCATAGATGCATCTGGTTCACCAAGCATTCTGAAAAGCTGTCTTATAGAAGTTTATGAGAGGTTTATTGAAAAAAGTAGAGTCACTTCATCGGAACAGCAAAGGTTAAAAAAACCTTTTGTTGAAGAAAAAGAAAGACAGAAGTCTGAACATGCCAAAAGAAACCTCTTAAAAGAGATGAAGCAAAAGGCAATAGACGAATATGACAATCAAATTAAAAAAATAGATCAAGATATTGCAGAGGTACCTGACAATCCAGGTAAGTTTGGCATTGATGCAGACAAAAAACCAAAAGCTCAATTTTATATTGGACTATTAATATTACTACCAATCACATTATATCTGTTGGTCTTTTATATATCAGCCTCCTATTCGGCTTTCTTTAAAGAGTTTGATCCACAAACAACTGTTTTTGCAGCTATTTTTGATGGACAGGCGCTATCCAAAGCTTACAGCGACCCTAATGGAGGGTTGTTAGAAGTTATTTTTATTTGCACCATACCTTTTGCTTTCATGGGACTCGGCTACCTGATTCACATGTTTCAGAAGTCAAGGGATAAATCCATGCTTAAAATAACAAGCTTGTTTGTAATAACCTTTATTTTTGATGCAATTCTTGCCTATCAAATTGAGAAAAAAATATTTGATATTGATAGAGTTTTAGGAGAAAGTTTTAATCTATCTCTTGCTTTTCAAAGTGTAGAATTCTGGGGAATCATTTTCGCTGGGTTCGTAGTGTATGTTATTTGGGGATTGGTATTCGATTTCATTATGAACGAATATGAAAACTTTGATAAAATCAAAATATTCATTACTTCTCTAAGAAATCAGAGAGAAAACTTAGTTGCGCAAATGGAAAAAACAAGAATATTAAAGGAGTCTATCGAAGAAGATATTTCGGGTATTGAAGGTAAAATTAGAGAATTACAATCAAAAATTGACGGTTTTATTCTTGAACGAAAGCGTTATTTGATTTATCATCAACAATTTCTAAATGGGTGGCTTTTAACCATTGGAAGTAAACTTGCTATGCCTCATGAACAAAAAGAAAGATTGTTAGAAAAATGCAATGAAGTATCTGATCAGCATCTGAAGGCTTACAAAGTATCAAATGATGATAGAGATAACGTTATTTTTACCCAAAATTAAACCTATGAAAATTTACAAACCTTTTTTTCAATCTCTAGTTTTTTCTCTCACATTTGCATCTGTTGCTATTAGTTGTCAAGAAGAACCAGAAGGCAATCAAACCAATCAGGTAAAAAAACTGACTGGGGAACGCAAGAATTTAAATATCAGCATCTTTCTTGACTTGTCTGACAGAATTAGTCCTACTTTTAATCCTAATCCGGCAATGGAGATATGGAAAAGAGATCTTGGTTACATCACATCAATTACAGATGCTTTTGAAACTCATTTAAAAAATAAAAAAGTCGTATTGATGAATGACTACATAAAATTGTATCTGCATCCACTGCCTGAGAATATTTCAGATATTGATAGCAAATTAAAAAATCTAAATAAGTTTATTTCTAGAGAGAATGCATCATTAGATGGTATCACTTCAATAAGTAGTGATTACAGCAATTTTGCCGAATTGATTTACAAAAAAACTCTTGATCAAAAAGAGCCATCAGCTAAAAAAGGTAAAGACGACTATCCTGGCTCAGACATTTTTGATTTCTTTAAATCAAAAGTTAAAGACTATTGTATTAAAGACGATCACAGAAATATATTATTCATTTTAACAGATGGATACATGTATATGTCTGATAAAAATAATATAAACAAATATAAGAAAAGTAATTATGTCTTATCTTCTCACCTTAAAAAATGGGGGTTTAATGAAAAGAATTATCAGTCAAAATTGGACAATGAAGGATATGCATTTCAGGTTCCTGTTACAGGTCTGGATAATTTGGAAGTATTTGTCATTGGGCTGGCTCCCAATAAAAGCTGGGAAATAGATGTTCTAAATGCATACTGGAGTAAGTGGTTTAGAGATATGGGGGTAAAAAACTTCCAAGACGACAATTGGGATACATATTTAAAACAGGCGGACTTGCCTTCAGAACTAAATGAATTGATTGAAAACTTTATTCATAACTGATTTTGCAATTCAGTTACTATTTAATTAAAGTGGATTCTCATTTCGCAAGTTCGATATTTTTTTAAATTAATTATTATGGGATTTTGATACAGACAAAAACTGGTAGACAAACTTAGAGCAGACTTTAACAAAAGAAAGAAAAACAGTCTTAGCGTTTTTGCTGATTTTAATGATTTTAAAAAGTGGAACGAATCAAAAGAGAAAAAATGTCACTTCTGAAGCCTTAACGAAGAAGAATGTCAAAAGATTGTAGTAACTGGTATTCTGAAATCAAATCGTTTTCCTCAAAATGGCATTCTAAGACACCACCGCTTCTCTTCTTCATAGTCTTGCATAGAAGCATAATCCTCAGGCGTTCCATATTTCCGTATTGGTATTCATCGAAGTGATAATCCCAGCTCAATTGCTCAAGTCGGTTTTTTTAAAGCTCCATAATGGTCTATCGGCAACGACTTAGATCTTTCCGGCTTAAAAAAAGTATTGGCATAAAAATCCAAAGAATCACTAACGGCGCACACCACCTCCGATTGAGAAAACCGGGGTTCAAAAAGCCAGATTTTTAGATAATAGGGCTGTCCCCATTCATCGAGCTGTTGTTTCCAATTTTCGTAAATATCAAGCAAGGCACTGAGCATTTTCCGTTTGGTTTTTCCTTTTGGTTCAGGAATCACACTATCCGTAATGGAAATACCACTCCATGGACGTACTCGGATTTTTGAGTAAAAATTCTGCTGGTCATTCAACAAGTAATCCTTCAAATCAACCGACAAATAATCTTGCCGCCATTCCTCAATGGCCTTCCATCTTCGTTTGTGTCCGCGGACTTTCTTTTGTTTCATGAGTGATTTTTTAGAGGTTTCCCCAGCCGCTCCTCCCAAACCTTCCTGATGGCTTTTCCAATAATTTTGAACTCCTTATGTGTAAACTCATCCGTTTTGGCGTTGTTGCACTAGTAGCAGGACACGACGCAGTTGTCTTTGCTTTAAAATATGATGAACAACATCATTTTCTACTCGACTTTTTTCATTTTATCCTTCATGATATCTTTCTGAGCCTTTGGAATCACTAAATCATCCAAATCCGTATAATAACGATACGGCTTATCGTGAAACTCTTTGTATTGAACCTTGTTTGGCAGGTGTCTAAAGCATTTATAGATATCTGCGGTTCTCTTAGAGGCTGGCTTTAAGACGATCGTGCTCTCCTTTATAGCCTTGCCAAAAGCTTCGAAAATCTTCATAATGACTTTACGAGGCCCATTGACGTACTCACCTCCCACTTTTTTTAAACCTCGTATCAAAACACCACCATCAGTTTGATTATCCCATTGAAAAGTCAAATCAAAGCCTTGGTTGTGAAATCGCCATTCACCACCATCACGATCGTGTTTATGGGTGTATTTATCTTCATGAATACCATAATGAAAGTAATAAAACTCTATCTCCGTAAACCTAAATTCAACGTCATTGACAAATAGTGCATAATCTCGAATAAGCTCTTTTGCGATTCGATCAAATGAGCCGGCGATATCTTGGTTGTTTATTTTGAGATTCATAAAAATGTTGTTTATCGAGGTTAACAATGCCAAAACTACATTCAGAAATGACGAAACTAAATAACTTAATTTTCAATAATTTTCAACAAGCTCAATACGCAAGTTCTGATTTTTATATCTTG
>SKHG01000077.1 GCA_007117035.1 Candidatus Campbelliibacteriota bacterium | reverse complement strand
GGTCTTTTTTCAAGGTCTTTTTTCTAACACACTACCTAAACACTTATTCGCCTACCACTTCCTTAGCTTCCTCTAGCTTAACTGACAACGTTCGGGAGATACCTTCACCACCCATCGTTACTCCGTAGAGCATACCTGCTCTGGTCATAGTCTCGCGATTATGCGTAATAACGATTAGTTGAGAATGTTTAGATAAAATACTTATCATGTCTCCGTAACGACGCGAATTAGCTTCATCTAGTGCAGCATCAGTCTCATCTAGAACTAAAAAAGGTGGAGGATTTACTTGTGATATTGCAAAGGTTAAAGCGATTGAGGTTAGAGCTCTTTCTCCACCTGAAAGCATCATCAGACCTTTAATCTTTTTTTGTGGTAATGAAACCGTAACATCAACCCCTTCGACTTTAACCTCATTTTCGGGATCATCCTCACTTCTTTTTTCAACCCAAACTCTTTTAACTGATGCTCCACCACCACCAAACATATTTATAAAGAAATCCTTAAACTGCTTATCTATTCTTTCCATGCCATCCACAAACCTCACCTGCAATGTGCTATTTAGTTCTTCTATCAACTCCTTAATTGATTCAGCCGACTTCTCTAGATCTTCAACCTCTCGTGCCAGAAATTCGTCACGCTCTGTTACATCTTTATATTCCTTTTTAACGTCATCTTGAGAAGTCGTGACCCCCATCTCCTCTAACCTAATCTTTAATCTTTCAATCTCTTTACGTCGACTCTCTTGTTTTTCTCTATCTTCACTAATCAACTCTTCTTCTGGAATCTCTCGGCCACTCTCTTCCCTGACAACTGTGTTTCTGTAGCCCAAGACAGTCGAACCAATCAAAACCCCTGCTTCTGTTAACTCTTGTTTAAAAAGCTCACTAGTACGATTGTAGTCGCGTTCTAATCGATCTAATTCAGATATCTCAGTCAGGAGATCTTTCTGTACAGAAGAAAGTCTAAAAAGCTCTCTTTCCCCTTCTCTATCTTTTTCTTTGTCGCCTTCTATCTCTTTTTGAAGCTCAGCATACTCTGCTGTATAACTAGACTCTTGTTCCCTTTTATTTTTTACTTCACTTTCTAGGTACTCTTTCTTATTCTCTAACTCTCCAATCTCGGAGTATATTCCTTGATTCACTTCCTCTTCCTGTTTGTATTCATTTAGAAGATCATTAAGAAGAGATCTGATTCTCTGAGCAGACTCCTTTATGAAGCCAAGGTCATCGTTCGAAACTATTTGGTCAATTTCAGTAAAAATCGAACCCGCAACATTACTAACCACATAAAGAGGTAGTACCTCATCAACAGATTTGTTAGAGACTTTTTCAGTTATCTTTTTATATGACAAAATCTGACCCTCAACACTACCAATACTGCGCAAGGATTCATCAATCTCTTTACGAATATTTTTTATTTTATCCTCAAGATCTAAAAGGATGTCTCGCTTGCTATCCTCAATAGGCTCAGCAGATAAAATATCTCTAGATTCTTTTATTTTCTGTTCTACTTCATTGAGTTTCTGTTCTGGAATAAGACGATTGTTTTCAATATGTTTTCTTTGACTAATCAAAAAAACATACTCTCTCTTTAGGTAGTTATTGTATAGTGAGGTTAAGGTTTTTTTTATCTCCTCGGCTCTCTCAATTTTTTCAACCTGACGTCTAAGAAAATGAATCCTCGGTGCCAACTCTTTTCTAAGTAAAGAAACCTCTCGTAAGTTTTCTTTAGTCTTATCCAATTTTCTTTGACTCTCCTTTTTTTTGTACTGATAAATTTTTAAGCCCAGAGCATCTTCAATCATCTCCTTTCGTTCTTCGGGTTTGGCGTTTAGAATTCGGTCAGCCTCACCTTGAGATATTATGTGGTGATTTGAAACTCCAATATGAATTCCTGACAACAACTCCAAAATATCACGTAAACGAACCTTGCTGTTGTTCAGTATGTATTCATTAGCTCCGTCCCTATAAACTACTCTCTCAATTGAAACCTCGTCAAAATCAACAGCCAACTGTCTTTCAGAGTTATCAATTACTATCTTAACTGACCCTCGATTGGAACGAGAAACGCCCTCAGCGCCATTAAAGATTAGATCCTCACCTCTCTTACCACGCATTGCTTTTATTGACTGCTCACCCAACACAAACCTAAAAGCTTCCACAATATTGGATTTACCTGATCCGTTTGGACCCACAATTGCAGTAATAGAGTGGTCGAATCTTAGTTCAGTCTTTCGACCAAATGATTTAAATCCGTTTAATTCAAGTTTTTTTAGTTGCATCATATCCCTTCGGAAAAACTACTTCCAATCACGCTTTTTAAGTGCATCTGTTGCGGCGTTTTGTTCAGCATCTTGTTTAGATTCACCTTCACCCTGGCCGGCTAACTTTTCAGCCAGAAAGACTCCTGATATGAATTTTTTAGCATGGTCAGGTCCACTCTCTTCCAAAACTTTATAGGCTGGTGTTTGACCTTCCTTCGCTTGAGCAAGTTCCTGAAAACGACTCTTAGCATCCATCCAAAGATTTTTTTCGACAATTTCCTCTGTTCTGGAAAGAACAAAGGAATTGATAAAACCTCTAGATTTTTCAAATCCTTTATCTATATAAATCGCGCCAATTAAGGCTTCGACTACGTCTGCTAGAATATAGCTTCTTGCTCTACCAGTATCCTTTGACTCTCCTTTTGATAATAGAATATAGTCATTAACCTCTATTGCGATAGCTACCTCTGAAAGAGCAGAGGTGTTTACCAGTGCTGCTCGAAAAGAAGTTAGATCTCCCTCTGGTCTTTCCGGATACTTATTAAAAAGATAATCAGTTACTGCTAATTCCAAAACAGCGTCACCTAAAAATTCTAGACGCTCATTATGTCCGTTTGAAAAACCTCTGTTTTCGTTTATATATGAACGGTGAGTTAGGGCCTGTCTTAACAGATCCTTATCAGAAAAAATTACCCCAATTTTCTCTTCTAGCACCGATAAATCTCTATCTTCTTGGGTCATATTTCTTTATGTTTTGCTTCGTCTGGGTCTTTAATAAGTAAATTAACAGCCTTGGTTACGATAGGTAGAATATCTTCATAAAAATTTAGATCTAGTATATCTCGAAGCTTAAACCACTGAGCATCATCCAGACCACCACTCTCACCAAGCTTTACAGTTTTATATTTTGCTTCAGCCAAAAAATACTTAACTTGTTTACGTATCTTTATTCGTTCAGCATCATTTGCTACGTATTCGTTTTCACCAAGCTCCTGAACAACCTTAGCCTTAATTCCCATCTCACCTTCAACAATCCTTGAGATGCCAGCTTCGATATTTTCTTCCTTATCGATGTGACCTTTAGAAAGAGTCCAGTGTCCAAAAATATCATGGACTAAAGCTAAATATATCTCCCCATCTTTTTCGGCATAAACAACTGCACCACCCAAAGTCTCAATTTCCATCTCATCATAAGGAATAGTCTTTTTCTTACTTGACTGTTGATCCTTGCCAGGTTCACCGAGTTCTTTGTATACAGCACCGAGAACACCGTTGATGAAACGACCACTAGTATCACCACCGAAACTCTTAGCAAGTTCAATAGCCTCGTTGATAGCTACTTTTGGTGGGACATCTTTGTGATCAGAAAAAATTAACTCGTTGAGACCTAAACGTAAAATATTTCTATCTATTATAGAAATTTTTTCAATTGGCCATTCAGGAGCCGCTTTTGTAATAACGGTGTCTAGCTCCTTTTGATGCTCTAGGATAGAGTTGATCAGATCTTGCATAAATGAGATATCATCTGAACCAGAAGAAAACTCTTCAGCGTTTCGCTTCAGAATCTCTTCAATATCCAAGTTTCCTCGGAAATCCCATTCATACAGGGTCTGAACCACTATTGATCTTGAAAGGTGCCTATTAGCCATAAATAACAAATACTTCTCTATTGTAAAGGAAATTTAATGATTTAGCCAGAGAAAAAATACGAGTGTTGAGTGGATAACTCAAAAAAGAAAAGACTATTTCTTAGATTCTGTTTTCTTTTCTTCAACAGCGTCACTAGTTTTGGATTTCTTAGCTGAAACCTTGTGGACATCTATAACTTCTCGTCCTTTATACCGACCACAAGTACCACAAACCCGATGAGGTAATTTAGCCTCGTTACAGTGCTCACACTTAGCAGTAGCTACCGCTGAGAGAGCGTGGTGTGACCTTCTGTTTCGGGTGTGAGCCCGAGTGTGTCTCATTCGTATTGACATAATGGAAGAGTATAGCAGATTATTACAATATTGCAAAGCTAAAAAGTTCTGATAGTTATAATTACAAACATCAGAGAATTTGGAGTCCTATATTTAAAATATTTTAGATTTTGTGGTTTTTAATACTTTCAAAACCACTTATATATTCCGACAAAAACTTCTGCGATGAACAGGAGAAGGTCCGAACTCTTTAATCAAAAGCCTATGGTTTAAAGTCCCATATCCTTTATGGATTTCTAAATTGTATCTAGGATATTTTTTTGCCAAACGAGTAATCTGCTTGTCACGAGAGACTTTAGCAACAATCGAGGCTAAAGAAATTAACGGTATTAATTGATCCCCCTTGATTATAGTTTCTTGGTTTTGATAACAGTCTGGAGCTTTTAATGAACCGTCTAGTAGTACATGACAGTTACTCGGTGAAATATCTAGACGAGAGAGAGATCGCTCCAACGCTGAACGGATTGCTAGACTAATTCCCCACTGGTCTATAAAACGTGATCGACTAAAACTTCGAGATATTTTTAACACACCTTTTTTTTCTAAAAATCTAGCCTGGTTATATATTAACAATCTCTTATCAGCTGAAAGTGTCTTAGAATCTGCTACACCTGGTAATAGACCCTTAATATCTAGACCCTCCAAACAAGCAACTGCTGAAACAAAAACTGATCCAGCCAAAGGTCCTCTTCCTGCTTCATCAATACCTATAGAATATTTGGGCATAAATAAAATTATACTAAAATACAGACACTATACCTACCCCAAAAAATAATGAGCATTCACTAAGATATGATATAATCGAAAAATGTCGGATTTTATCCATCTACATTCTCATAGCCACTACTCCCTTTTAAATGCTTTACCAAAGATCCCGGAGTTAGTTGATAAAGCTAAAGAATACGGAATGCCAGCTTTGGCTTTGACCGATAACGGTAATCTTTATGGTGCTATTCCCTTCTACAAAGCTTGTACCGGTGCTGGAATAAAACCGATTATTGGCTTGGACGCATATCTAGCTACTCGAACCCGTTTTGATAAACAAAGTGGTATAGACAATTCTTGGCATCGCTTAGTTCTTCTTTCTAAAAACATGGACGGTTACAAAAACCTTCTTAAACTAGTCACCCAGTCACAACTAGAAGGTTTCTACTACAAACCTAGAATTGACTACGAATTACTTGAGAATCACAATCAAGGACTTATCGCTATTATTCCATCATTTAGTGGCGACATTGTTTCAGCTCTTAAAAAAGGTGACCTTAAAGAAGCTAAGGATAAATTAAAATGGTACAAAGATGTTTTTGGTCAGGACAATATCTTTTTGGAAATAACCCACCACCCAGAGATTAACGGTCACACGGAAGCAATGACACAGGTTAAAAAATTTGCCGAAGAAACAAAAACTTCTTTAGTTGCAACTGGAGATTTCTATTATCTAAAACCAGAAGATAAGAAAGTTCGTGATGTTTTAAATGCAATTCAAACCAACCGAACCATATATGAACTAAGTGGAATGGACTCAGACGAAGATTTTTCTTTTATCTCACCAACCCAAGCTAAAAAATATTTTAAAGATACTCCAGAAGCAATTGAGAACACAAAAAAAATTGCTGACCTTTGTAATCTTGAACTCGACCTTGGTAAATGGGTATTCCCACAACTAGACGTTGGCAACGGTAAATCACATGACGAGGCACTAAAAGAACTTACCTACCAAGGTATAGAAAAAAGAGGTATGGAGAGGTCCGAAAAAGTAATCGAAAGAATCGAGTACGAACTAAAAATAATTAAAAATAAAGGCTACTCAATATATTTCTTAATAGTGAGCGATCTTCTACGCTACGCACACGAAAAAGGTATCTTTAGCACCATCAGAGGTTCGGTGGCAGGCTCTTTAGTTACTTACCTAACGGACATAACAAAGATTGATCCCTTAAAGTATAAACTACCGTTCGAAAGATTTTTAAACCCAGAACGTCCATCAGCGCCAGATATTGATATGGATTTTGCTGATAACAGACGAGACGAGGTTATTCAGTATGCTCGAGAAAAATATGGAGTCGATAAAGTTGCCCAGATTGGAACATTTGGAACAATGATGGCTCGTGGTTCGGTTAGAGATGTTGCTCGGGCCTTAGGTCACTCATACAATCTAGGTGATCGAATTGCCAAACAAATTCCAATGGGCGCTCAAGGTTTTCCAATGACAATCGACAGAGCAATGGATGAAGTTTCGGAACTAAGAGACATGTACAAAAAAGAAAGTGACGCTAAAGAGATAGTTGATATGGCTCGTAAGATTGAAGGTTGTGCTCGTCACATCTCTGTCCACGCAGCAGGTGTGGTTATCTCTCCTGGACCATTAACAGACTATGTTCCACTACAGTATGACAGTAAAGGTGAACAGAAGATTATAACTCAGTACGACATGCATTCGGTTGAAGACGCTGGTTTAATCAAGTTTGACTTCTTGGGTATTCGAAACCTTGCTATTCTTTCTGATTCTGTTAAGACTGTTAAAAAATACTACGGAAAAGATATTGATATTGAAAATATTCCTATCGACGATGCAAAAACTTTTGAGATTCTTGCTCGGGGTGAAACTGTTGGACTTTTCCAACTAAACGGATCTGGTATGACTCGATACCTTATGGAACTAAAACCGAGTCGTATTGATGACATTAACGCTATGGTTGCACTTTATAGACCTGGACCTCTAGAATCCATACCAAAATATATAGAAAGAAAGCACAATCCAAAATTAGTTTCTTATCTAGATCCACGAATGGAAACAATCCTAGACCAGTCATATGGTGTTATTACTTACCAAGATGACGTCTTAATGATAGCAATCAATCTAGCTGGATATTCCTGGTTAGAAGCGGACAAACTTCGAAAAGCTATGGGTAAAAAGATTCCTGAAGAAATGGAAGCCCAAAAGAAAAAACTTATATCTGGTCTAACAGAAAAAGGAATGACCGAGGAAAAAGCAGAGGAACTCTGGAAACTGATTGAACCATTTGCTGCGTACGGTTTTAACAAATGCTTAACTGGTGACACCCAAATAGTAGATACTCAAAGTAGTGAGAAAATTACGATTGAAGAAATTTATAAATCGAACAAGAAAATCTCTGTCTACAGTTTGAGTGATTCAATGGAACTGGAAGCCCAGAAAATAACGGCTGTTATGGAAAATGGAACAAAAGAAGTTTTTCTACTTCAGACACAAACCAGCAAAAACATAAAAGCTACTGCAAATCACCCATTTAGAACAATGGATGGTTGGAAAAATCTATCGGATCTTAAAATAGGAGAAAAGATAGCTACTTTTTCAGAACCTGATGTTTATTGGGACGAAATAGTCTCGATTGAAAAAGCAGGAAATGAAATGACGTACGATCTAACTGTTCCACCTTATAGTAATTTTGTGGCCAACGATATTATTGTACACAACTCTCATGCTGCCAGCTACGGCCGAGTTGCTTATCAGACAGCCTACCTTAAAGCCAACTACTCAGCTGTCTATATGGCCTCTGTTTTGACTGCTGAATCAGGAGACTCTGAAAAAATATCAGAGATTATTGACGAATGTATCCGAATGAAAATACCAGTTCTACCACCAGATATAAATAAAAGTTTGGGTGGTTTTACTGTAGTTAATAACCCTGAAAGTAAAGAGGAAGAAATACGATTTGGTCTCTACACAATTAAAAACTTTGGTGAAGGTGTTGCCAACGAGATAATCGAGGAAAGAAAAGAAAACGGAGATTTCAAAAACCTAACAGACTTTATAACAAGAATCAGCAGGAAAACTGTTAACAAAAAATCACTCGAAGCTCTCATTAAATCAGGTGCTTTGGATCAGTTTGGTGAACGAGGACAGATGTTAAACAATGTTGAGAATATCTTGAACTTCAAAAAAGAACTGACAGAAGCCCCTCAAAATCAAGACTCTCTGTTTGGATCTATTGATCTAGGTGTCGCTGAGATAAGACTCAATGAATCCAAACCAGCCAAAGATGAGGATCGACTAGCTTGGGAAAAAGAGCTTCTAGGACTATATATCTCTGGTCACCCATTAGACAAGCACGAGGATAAACTAAAAAGACACAACAACCCAATATCATCTGTAAAAAAAATGCGTGAAAAATCTAGCACTGTCATTGCTGGTATTGTTCATGGAATAAGAGAGATAATGACAAAAAAAGGTGAACGCATGATGTTTCTAAATCTGACCGATCGAGAGGAATCAATCGATGTAGTAGTGTTCCCAGACCTTCTAGAATCTCGCAAAGATTTGTTAGTTGAAGATAGTTGTGTAGCAATCAAAGGGCGTGTCTCACACAGAAATGGTACAGCGTCTATTGTGGCTGAACAGATAAGAAGCCTGTAACTATCTTGGAAAACGCCAAAAATGTGCTAAAGTAGTTGTTATATGAATAAAAAAGATAACACTGAATCAGAAAATCTTCGCCACTCACTAGCGCACCTTTTAGCCGCTTCAGTTCTTAAAATTTATCCTGACACAAAAATAACATTAGGGCCAGCTATTGATGATGGTTTTTACTATGATTTTGAATTTAACCAATCAATCTCTGAAAAGGATCTTCCTAAGATTGAAAAAACTATGCGCAAGATCTTGCCAACATGGTCTAGTTTTACAGAAGAGAAAAAGACCAAACAAGAAGCAGGGGAATATTTTAAAGACAATCCATATAAACTTGAGTTGATAGAGGAGATTACAAACAGAGATGAGGAAATAACATTCTATACCTCAGGTCCAAAAGATGATGGATTTACCGATCTTTGTCGAGGTGGACATACAGAGAACCCTAAAAAAGATATCAATCCCGATGCCTTTAAACTAACACGAGTTGCAGGTGCATACTGGCGGGGTGATGAAAAAAATAAGATGCTAACCAGAATCTACGGAGTAGCTTTTAAAGATAAGACAGAACTAGATGAATACCTTGCTTGGCAAGAAGAGGCCAAAAAGCGCGATCACCGAAAACTAGGAAAAGAACTAGATCTTTTCACATTCTCTGATTTGGTTGGGGCCGGACTTCCACTGTTTACTCCAAAAGGAACATTACTCCGTAATGAGATTCAAAATAAACTTACAAAAATAAGCAAAAAGTATGGGATGCAAGCCGTTACCATTCCCCACATTGCAAAGAAGGAACTGTATGAAATATCAGGTCACGCACAAAAGTTCAGTGACGAGCTGATAAAGGTAGTGAGTCATTACGATGAGTTTGTGATGAAACCAGTTAACTGCCCACACCACACACAGATATATGCTTCAAAACCTAAAAGTTATCGCGATCTACCAGTTAGATACATGGAATCAACCATGCAGTATCGAGATGAAAAGCCAGGTGAAATAGGAGGTCTGACCAGAGTTCGATCCATTACTTGCGATGATGGACACATCTTTTGTACAGTGGATCAGATTAAACAAGAATCATCTAATATTGCCAACATAATTAAAGAGTTCTATACACAAATAGGCCTTTACGGTAATCACTGGGTTTCATTATCTGTCAGAGATCCAAAAACTCCTGATGCATATATTGGTGACGAAAATGATTGGGAAAAAGCAGAAAAAATGCTATCTGAAATATCCGATGATCTAAAGCTAGACGCTAAAAGAGTTGAGGGCGAAGCAGCTATATACGGACCAAAACTCGATTATATGTTCAAGGATTCTTTATCTAGAGAGTGGCAACTGGCAACTATACAGATTGACTTTGCTATGCCAAAAAGATTTAATCTCGAATACACAAACGAAAAAGGAGACAAAGTTCCACCAGTTATGATACACCGAGCTATTCTAGGCTCGTACGAAAGATTCCTCGCAATCTTGATCGAACACTTTGCTGGTGCATTTCCTTTATGGCTATCCCCAACCCAAATACGAATAATACCAATTAGTGAAAACCACAACGAGTACTCAGAAGAAATACTGGAGAAACTAAAACAAAGTGATATACGAGTCGAGATTGATAAATCCAACGAATCATTGGGTAAGAAAATCAGAATAGCTAAACAAGAAAAAATTCCTTATCTTGCTATCATAGGTGATGCTGAGGTTAAAAACCAAACCGTAACCTTAGAAGGTAGAGAGGAGAAAAAAGGTGAATATGGTTATAGCGATTTACTAGAATATCTACAAAAAGAAATATCAGGAGACTCTAAATAAAAAAACACCGAAAACAAAGTTTCGGTGTTTGAGAAAAAGGAGCTTTATTTCATTTTTGAAAGCAAAATATCTCTAGCTTCATTAATAGCTTCTTCTTCGGAAATTTTTAGATTGGTCAAAATTTCTTTTTTTACCAGAGCATCACTATCAGAAACAGGTTTGTTTCTTTCACTCAAGATAATCTCCATATACTGAAGTATTTTTTTATTTCGATCATTATTCTTCATTTTGTTTCCTCTCTTTTAAGATTTTTTCAAAAGCTAAAGAAATAGCAAACCTCCCATAAGCTGCTCTGTTTCCAGAAAATTTATCGACCCACTCAACATCAAGGTTTTGGTTTCTCAAAGAACGAGCAAGGATGTTTATGGAATCAATAGTTACATCATGCACTGTTTTTCTAATATTGTCAATTTCTATCAATTTATCTCTATCTTCATCATCGTTCATTAAGATAATCTCAAACTTACAAACTGTTTCAGTGTATCGTAAACAGTTAATCACCATCTCCTCAAAAACTTCAACCAAATCTTCATTTCCTAAAACTAGGCTCTCAAGATAATCAACAGACACTTCTGAATCGATAAATTTTTTAAGACTCTCTTCTGATGCGTTCTTAACTTTTTGGTCGGTTAGATCGAATGATTCTCCAAACATGTTTTATATATTTAGTTTATTAAACTAGATAGTTTTTAAATTAACAAACTCTAAATATCAACTGTGGCATTCTCGGCATTAGTCTGAATAAAAGCCTTTCGAGAAGGAACGTCAGTACCCATCAGAACATCAAAAATCCTATCAGCCTCAACAGCATCTTCAACTGTTATCCTTTTTAGGGTTCGAACACTAGGATCCATTGTAGTCTCCCACAACTCTTCTGAGTTCATCTCACCCAAACCTTTATACCTTTGTAGTAGAATTTTAGTTGAACCAGATTTTATTTCACCAGTCCCAGATTTTATTTCATCACCCTCTTCAGATATACCTTCTTTTTTTATATAGTCTCTTTTCTCCTTTTCAGTAAAGACATACTTAACCTCTTTGCC
This sequence comes from Candidatus Campbelliibacteriota bacterium, assembly GCA_007117035.1. Classification (GTDB taxonomy): domain Bacteria; phylum Patescibacteriota; class Minisyncoccia; order Phycocordibacterales; family CSBR16-193; genus CSBR16-193. The sequence continues at coordinate 4,668 of SKHG01000077.1, read as the reverse complement.
TTTCTTTATTTTATAAAGAGGTGGTAGAGCAATATATATGAAGCCTCCATCAACTAGAGGGCGGAAATATCGATAAAATAAAGTAAGGAGTAAAGTTCTGATATGCGCACCATCAACATCGGCGTCTGTTGCAATGATTACTTTATGGTATCGAAGTTTTGCTATATCAAATGTATCACCAATTGCAGTACCCAAAGCTATAACAAGATTTTTTATTTGTTCTGAAGCAATAGCCCTATCAATTCGAGCACGCTCAATGTTTAGGATTTTACCTCTAAGTGGAAGGACGGCTTGAGTTTTTCTATCTCTTCCAGTCTTAGCTGTTCCACCAGCCGAATCTCCCTCCACCACAAACAACTCAGCATCTTCTGGGGTAGTTCCACCCTGACAGTCAGCTAGCTTACCAGGTAAGGTGGTTCCCTCCAAAGCACCTTTTCTCAAAACACTATCCTTTGCAGCCTTTGCAGCTTTACGAGCACGTAGTGCCAACAAGACCTTGTTTATGATCGCTTTTGCGTCATCTGGATGTTCCTCTAGAAATGAATCAAATCCCTCACTAAAAACTGAGTCAACTGCACCTCTTGCCTCAACGGTTCCCAACTTACCTTTAGTTTGTCCCTCAAACTGAACCTCTCTAAGTTTAACTGAGATAACACATGTTAAACCTTCCAAAACATCATCACCTGTAAAACCACTATCACTGTCCTTTTCCTTAATTAAATTATTTTTCTTAGCGTATGAGTTTAAGGTTCTGGTTAACGCAGTCTTGAAACCAGTCACATGTGTTCCTCCTTCAGCGTTGTATATGTTGTTAGCAAACGGCAATATCCTAGAAGAAATATCGTCTACATACTGAAGTGAGACCTCAACATTTTCATATTCATTTACATTTTTTTCAGTATAAAAAACATTCTTATGGACGTGTTTGAAATCATGGTTATAGAAAGAAACCATAGACTTAAGACCTCCTTCAAAATAGAAAGAGACCGAAGGAATATCAAGAAGAGTGCTCTGTAGAAAAAAGTCTTTCTCGTTGGATATACTTAGATCACCACACTCTCTAGCATCAAGAACAGTGACTCGCATACCCTTCACTAGATAAGCTTGTTGTCGTAGACGGCCCACTATTCTACTCCAACTTAATTCACCTTCCTTAAAAATCTCTCGGTCGGGTTCAAACTCCAAAACAGTTCCAACTTTATTACTAGAACCAATCTTCTTAACCGCGGCTTTTCTTTCACCACGATTATACTCTTGTATATAAATACCTTTATTTTTATGAACCACCACTTTGGTGTATGAAGACAGTGCGTTAACAACCGAAACACCAACACCATGAAGACCTCCAGAAACTTTATAACCTTCACCACCAAACTTTCCACCAGCATGCAATGTGGTCATAATTGTTTCCAAAGCCGAAACTCCAGTCTGTTTATGTTTATCGATAGGAATACCTCGACCGTCGTCAACCACTCTTATACGACCACCAGGCAACATCGCAACCTCGACATTTTGTGCGAAGCCTCCCATAGCTTCGTCACGAGAGTTATCAAAAACCTCCCATACAAGATGATGAAGACCGTCTACGCCAGTGGTTCCTATATACATTCCGGGTCTACGACGAACCGGATCTAAACCTTCTAGAACTGTAATATCTTTAGCTGTGTACTCTGAATTCTTTTTATTTTTAGCCATAATTTTAAAACAAGTCGGCTCCGAAAAGCCCCTCGTTAACTGCCTAATTATACTATAGACAAGGTTTCATTACCAGAGAAAAAACTGTATTTATCCACTGTTTTTAGTACAAATTTACTACTATCTTATCTCCCAACCTTCCTTTCCTTCCATTGAGGAATATACCCTACTCATCACAACATTTATCTCATCGTCCGATAAGGTTTTCTCGTATGATTGGAAGACCAACCTAAAGGCATACGAGGTTTTTTTACTACCATCCTCGTTAGTTTTTTCAAAAACATCAAACAGCCAGTTTTGGACTAAAAGCTCACCTGCATTCTCTTTGATAACAGCCAGGACATCAGTACTTGTTGTACCCTCAGGAGTGAAAACTGCAAGGTCACGTAAAACAAACGGATACTGTGAAAAATGATGGTACTTGACCTGACCATTGTTTTTCAATTCTACATCCCAAGATTTTGGTTGAGGTAGAATCTCTATCAATCCATTAAGATCGAACTCAAAAACACTTTCGTTTTCTCCACTCACAATAAAAGGGTTAATATCGACACCTAGGTCCTGTGAGATACTTTCAACCACTTTTTTTACAACATCCTCGGCTGAAGGTTTTTGCTTTTTATTAATATTTTTAACTCCAATAGCACAATGTGTTCTTTCATATTCTTCAGTAAATATATTTGATATTTCAAAAAGATTTATTCGAGTTACTCCCAAAAGATCAGAGTGTCTGACATTTGAGTCTAAAATATTTTGTAGATCTGATGACAACTCATCACGCAACGATCTTCGGTCTTCTGTTGGTGGATTCTGTAATTTGATTGGGCCTTTTTCTCTAATAGAGTAACTAAAAACTTCAGAAAAACTATGGTTTTGTAATGTCTGACGAATCTTGGTCATGTAGTACAGATCTTTGTTGATAACTGGATTAGTTTCAATTTTTGATAGTGGTTTAGAGGAGAGATGTTCATATCCATAAAGTCTACCAACTTCTTCGTAGAGATCCTCTCTAATATCAAGATCGTACCTATCCTCAGGTGGAATAACCGAAAAGTTTTTCTGATCATTTATTTCAACTCGACAACCTATTCTTTTCAGTAAAATTTCAACTTCTGAAATCGGCACCTCAATCCCCAATGTCTGTTTTAGGTCAGAGACAGAGAAATCAATAGACTTCTGCTCGGTTGGTAAAGCAATTCTGTTCTCAAACACCTTTTCGACAACAGTCTCCCCTGTTCCAGCAACTTCTTTAATAAGCTGTGTGGCATAAGCCATTGCATCTTTAACATACTCAGGAGATGGTTTGTTTTCAAACCTTTTAGATGACTCGGTAAATATGTTTAAACTTCGAGATACTTTTCGGACAGCTACAGGATCAAAGTTTGCTGACTCCAAAACTATATCGACTGTTTTTACATCGACCTCAGCTTTCTTTCCACCCTTTACTCCAGCGATAGCAAGTGGAGAATCTTTATCAGAAATAACCATTGTTTCTGAGTTTAATTCCACAGTATCTCCGTCTAAGGTTATTAAAGACTCTCCGGATTTAGATTTTCTAATAAAAATATCCCTTCCTGAGATCTTTGAGAGATCAAAAGCATGCATTGGCTGACCCAAATCAAACATCACATAGTTTGTAACATCAACTACATTGTTAACAGAACGCTGACCAATAGACTCAAGTTTGCTCTTTAGCCATTCAGGTGATGGGCCAACACAAATATTTCGAATAACCCTAGCACTGTATAGGTTGCAAGGAGTTTCATCTTCAACCCTAACTTCTATGGTCGAGTCAGAAACTGAAAACTCCTCAAAAGAACGGTTTTTAAAACTTAGATTATAAATTGCACAGACCTCACGAGCTATACCTCGATGTGAAAGACAGTCGTGAGCTCTATTCGGTAGAATATCAACATCTAAAACATAACTTTCGCCAAACTTTTCGACGCCATCAATCTCAAAAGCCTTGAGTGCTATAATCTCAGCCAGTTCCTCAGTTTTAGGTAACGGTTCTTTTATATACTCTTGTAACCAATCAATGTTTATGTTCATAGTATCTTACTTAAAATTGCGAGATGAAACGCATATCTCCAGAGTGGAAAAGTCGAATATCATGAATTCCATGTTTTAGCATTAGGATTCTTTCTGGACTTAAACCGAAGGCAAAACCCTTCCATTTTTCCGAATCAACTCCAACCGCTCGGAAAACATTAGGATGTACCATACCAGCACCTAAAATCTCAATCCAGCCAGTTCCTTTACACACACGACAGCTATCTGATTTACAAAAAGAACACGAGATATCTATCTCAACTCCTGGTTCAACAAACGGGAAATAACCTGGTCTAAACCGAGTAATTAAATTATCATCATTAAAAATTTTCTTCAAGAAATATTCTAGTGTACCTCTTAGGTTTGCTAGGTTTGCACCTTCTTCTACAACCAGTCCTTCAATCTGATGGAACTGAGCTTCGTGAGTCGCGTCAGTTGCTTCCTGACGATAGACTAAACCAGGAGATATTATCCGGAACGGAGGTTTATTGTTCATCATATACCGAATCTGAACACCAGAAGTCTGAGTTCTCAAAAGATCTTTTCCATCCTTAGGATTCTTAACCCAAAAAGTATCTTGTATATCTCGCGCAGGGTGATCAGCTGGCACATTTAGCGCATCAAAGTTATTAAACTCAGACTCAAGCTGTGGCCCATCAGCCACTGAAAAACCAATTTCTCTAAAGATTGTGTGCGCTTGATCGATAAAAGTTGTAATCGGATGTATTGAACCTGTTTTTTCCCCTTCTTCCATATCGAAACATTATAGCAGAAACAAACAAAAAAAACATGGACTTACGTCCCGCTTTTTCTAATTCACTTCGTTCATAAGAACGCTGGACGCGGCTCGCTGTCACTCCAAGTGTTCGTGACATACTCCGCCGTTCGAGTCATCACGAAGGTGTAGAAATACACCTTCTT
>SKHG01000039.1 GCA_007117035.1 Candidatus Campbelliibacteriota bacterium | reverse complement strand
GATCAGGATGCATACAACCGCGAGAAACACCACGTAGGCATACGGCACCGTGCTCTCAATGCGGTGCAGAGCCTGCACGAGTTCAAGAGTCATCATCGCTACTCCCAACGATCATGAAACATATGATCGCAGTAACCGTCAGGCCCCATCCAATGAGAATGATCAGTGCGGTACTCATCCTTTCCTCCATCATGTCAGATAGGTGTTGTCTCCGTGAGCCTTGCAGACATTTGAGACCGGGCAATACGAGACACATTTGTTTCCATCCCAAGCTTCGCGCGGCGTGCACAGACGTGGCATTTCCTCAGTCTCCAGAGCATGGAGCAGAGTATCGCGGCGAGTGGTTATCTCTTCTCGCACCAATTCATCAGCCATCACCGGGACGTCGAGATAGTAGAAGGGCTCGTCAATGCCGCGGCTGATTGCTTCTCTGAGATTACCATCCCTGGGAATGATGAACAGTTTGAGGTGAGAGACTTCCATGCCAGCAATGTTCTTGAACTGCGGATAGAGACCAATTCGGTTTGCGAGTATGTCGTTCATCGCAACGCGGTAGGCGTTCAACTGAAGATGAAAGTCGTACTGATCAGCAGGGTCAGGATCCCGCGTCAATCGACTGGTCATAACTGTTTGACCCTTCTTCTGCCCTGTTTTGTAGATCTGCTGGTTCCCGTATTCATCGAGCGCCGGGGTATATTCCTTCTTCAATCCCAAGTACTTGGCAATGGCGTAGCTGCCCAGGATCTTGTTGTCGCACAGAGTCAGCTCTCCATTGTTGTGGTAGTAGATCGCATCGAAGCGCATCAGAACATCGAGATAATCAATCTCGACTTCAGTCCAGCAATCATCATTCGGGGAGGAGTCGAAGATCCCGTGCATGGCTTTGCCGTACAGGCTCTTGATGACGCTATCAACAGTCACGGAATAATCGTTGGTGATCTCCAGGTATTTCTGTCGAGGTCCTTTCAAGAGGTCAGTGATATGTGGTTTGCCGGTCCACTCTCTGTCCTGCAGCGCCGCCCATAGAATTGTCGGGGGAACGTTGGCCCCCTTGCCAGTGTTCTTGATCAGATGTTCTTTGGTGAACAGTCTTCCTCCGCTCCATACTGCGTCAAGCATCTTTCTCTCCTTGTTCTCGGTATTTCTTCCTCGCGTGTTCGACCTTCGGTCGAAGGTGTGGGTAAGCTTTCAGGAATGTTTCCCAACCATGCTGATGTTGAAGCTGACCATGATGCCTGCTGTGGATGCATAGCCAGTTCCAACTCTCCTCATAGATCGTCTTGTCGGCGCCGGCGGATATGATATGCGCTCTCTCAAGCTTGTCTGTGTCGGTGCCTTTGATTCCACAAGCCTCACAGACCTGGACTCGTTCAAGATATTCTGACCATGTGATGTGTTCTTCGAGCATATCTGTGTAGTCGTGGTAGCGCCACTTGTAGAACGCTCTCCAGAGGTCTCGCATTTCCTCGCCGATCGCCTGCTCAACATGGGTCGGCAGGTCTTCACTCATCAGAGTCTGTAAAGCCCCGTTGATTAAGCTTCCCATGATTCTGGTGGTCATTTGTGGATGGCTTGAACTCATAGGTTCACGCTCCAGGGTTTTGGGATTGATGACTGTCGGGGCGAACTCCTCGAGAATGCCCCGATAGATCCAGTAGACTGTTTCCTTATCTGGCTTGCGTCCCTCCTGGACCCATCCAATGAAGTAGCACAGCCCCCACAAGGTGCGGTTCTGCACGATTGAACGGCGCGGGAAGAAGTCTGAGATCTGAACGGTAGGATTCTCGATGGGATGCATCAGAATCATACCGTCGGGCTGTGTCTCAATAAAGGATGCCGCAATCTTGACGCTGACATCGAAAGCTTTGCCGATCGGCTGTTGTACTGCCAGCTGCTTGAATCGACTGCGGAAATGCGGAGACAGTTGTATGATAAGGCTCTCGGTATCTGATGATACCAGTTCGACTGGGCCTTCCATTACTCGGCTCGACTATTCAGATGATCCTCGGCAAGCTTGAACTTCTCAGGATCAGAGTCCAGCAGATCAGCCTTGTTCTTCAACCATGCGAGCTCTGTCGCAGTGATCTTCTCTTCTTTGAGAAGAGATTCTGCACGGGCAATGAGGTTGAGAACCTTATCGGAAACCTGCGGCGCCTGCTGTTCTCCAGACACCATGTCCGGATCGTCGCCGGCAATCAGCATGAGCATCTTACGAAGGGCGTTCTTGTAGGCATAGGTTTGCGCCATGCCTGCACCCTTATCACCATAGTCTGCTCCCTGGCCAGGCGCTTCGATTATCCACCGGCTATCATCTTCAACGTCGATGACGGTGAATTGGAAGATGGCTCCAGTGATGGCCTGGCTTTTCTCTGTAGCCGACACCTGGCGGACAAGCTCTCTGACCTGAGTAGGGATAACTAGGATCCCGAGCTCAATCATCTTCGGTCGGATGACAGACAGTAGCTTGGCCTCAGTCAAGACGCTGAAAGATCCGCCGCGGGTCTGGATCTTGCCGTCCTTCTGAACGTGTTCGATCTCCTTCATCAATTGAAGGACTTTCTCTCTGAGCATGCGTTCCTCCTACCCTATGGAAATATTTCCATAGGGGTCATGTCTGGGATTGAAGCCTTCCAGCTTTCTCAATGACCAGAGTACCATCACGATTGTCAGTGATCTGAATCATATCCTGTGGTTCAATACTGTGCTGATCACAGAATTCCTTGGGCAGGTAGATGATCTTCCCACCTGCCCCAGACCGCTGGACGCGGTGATAGAATAGCTTCTTTCTTCTGCTTATCATGCTGATATCATATCATATGATACTCAATCACGCAATACTAAACGTTTGTGTAGTTGACGCGGTCTCGATCACCCCTTATACTATTATTGCGTTTGATCAGGCTTGGGCGACGAGTTCAAGTTCCTCCGCTTCTTTCTCTTCATTCGGGGCCGCAAGGCCCCGGATCTTTCCCAGAATCAAGTCCGAAGCTTTCTGAGCCTTGCTGGCAGCCTTGACCACAAGCTCAGGATCCTCACTGATCCGTTTGCGCCACACGTCTATGTACGCAGCACTACGATCGATATCAGGTTCAAGGCGGGCAACTGCGCACAGAAATGATGCGGTGATCTCGGCTATCAACTCCTCCATGGGCCGGCTACTGAGTTGGTAGTACCGCAATTCTTTGCGGGCTAACCTGGATTCATGACCCGTTGAATGCGCAAGCTCATGAAAAAGGACCTGATAATAGTCATCAGTTGTAGGAAACTGATCAGGCATTGGCATGTGGACACTATCAGCGAGCGGGATGTAGTACGCGGCATCGACATTGTCATGGATGATCGAAGGCCCATCGTATTGCTTCACGATATCGTCTGCTGTCGACTGCGGCAGTGTTGGCTGATCCGCCATGGTCCAGGGTACAGTGGTCTGCTCGAGATTCCACACCTTGTAGTAACGCAGAACAGGTTTCTGTTCCTCCTTGTCCTGGTCGGGCTTCCACATATTCCAGTAGATCACCAGTGTACTCCTCTGGTTGGGCTGGAGTCTGTGCCCGAGCTTGTTGAGCTGGTTCATGGTTACCCATGCAGGACACTGGTAGCCGGCGAAGGCCGTAAGCCATACATTGATACCCTGGTATGCATGGCCGGAGACGTAGTTGTGCTGTAGGAATAGCGGCGCGGCGGTGGGTTGATCCCAGGGTTTGCGCCACGGCACGACACCATTATTCAGCTGTTCGAGAATCTTGTCGGTTATGATCTGATATACTTTGTTCATTTACCACCCCAATTCCCCACTCTCCAGAGCGGAGTAGTATCCTCCTGGCGAGACAATCAGATGGTCAAGCATCGGGATTCCCAAAAGTTTCCCGGCCTGACCTATCCGATCTGTGATCGATTTATCTTCCGGGCTTGGCTGAAGATTCCCAGAAGGATGGTTGTGCGCCAGAACTATTGCCGCGGCATTGTCCTTGATCGCGGGGTAGAAGACCTCGCGCGGGTGAACGAGTGCACGGTTCATTATTCCGATCGAGACTACATGGATTTTCATGACCATGTGTGCACCGTTCAGAGTTATGACCAGCATGTGTTCCTGGCGTTCCTTGGTGTACCGCATCAGATGCTGGTAAACATCTGATGGGTGTGTGATCTTGCATTCTGCGACAGTCGATCGCTGCGTGAGAATGTGATACTTCATTGTATCCCTCCGTTCAGAGCCAGCCGTCTTCGCTTGCTCGTTCAATCTCATGATCATCGAGATCATAGGGAGCGTCGATCTGATTCACCAGTGGCAAGACAGAGGTCAGTGCCTGGTCACGACCGAACGCTCCACAGAGATTGGCTTCATCGCGAGGTTCAAATTGGCCACGAATGTTGAGCTCCAATACAAAGGAAGCCAGCTTGATCGTGTAGTAGTAGATCTTCGGTTGTGCGTCCTCAGTGTTCCCAGCCAGAGAACCATACATGGCCTTGAGCATAGGCGACAGATCAGTCTCCATGGTGACGCGGAGCTGCTGCAGTTTGGTGGCGTAGTAGTTCACCGCGGAATGCAGGTGATCGTTGGTCATTTGCGCCACAGCCATTTCCTTTTTGCCTTGCGGTCGATGAAAAAGCAAGAAGCGGCCAAACTCCATCATGTGCTGAAAAGAAGTGTGGTCTATCATTTGGTTATCCTCCATGTGTAGTCGTCGAGGTAATCAACGATCGGTGGCGATTCAGCGATTGAGGCGCTCTGAATAGTCCGGTAGCATTTGTACGCGGCAGAATTCAGTCGCCGCACCGCAACTCCAACACCGATTTGGTCGTAGAGTTCCCAGTCATCCTGATTGGGTGTTTGCCAGGGCTCACCCTTCACAGCATTCCACAAGAGATACTGGAACATGTAGTCAGGCTCACTATCCGTTGCGCCGTGACCAACTTCACTGCGGACACGTTCGAAGTTCTTGACTGTGTCAATGACCTTCTGCAGTTTTGTTTTCTTCTCATCCATGATCATCCTCCATAGCCTATGGAAATATTTCCATAGGG
>SKHG01000051.1 GCA_007117035.1 Candidatus Campbelliibacteriota bacterium | reverse complement strand
GCTCGTTGTTTTCCTTCACAGGGAAACTAGAGTTTCCCCGACCCCCTTCCAGTTCTCATCCAAACTCCGCACTCAAAAACACCCATCACAGGGTGCTTTTTCATTTGTTGCGGAGGTTGGATTCGAACCAACGTATGGAGGTTATGAGCCTCCCGAGGGACCACTCCTCAACTCCGCGAAAGTATTATACAACTTTAAAGGTAATTATGCAATCCTAAATATATTTGTAGTACTTTAATATTTTTTGATATTTACCGATAATTCTCTTTGCTTCTTTTTGTGAGAGTGTAACAGTACCATCGTGAGCAATTGAATTACGGACCTTGTGAACACTCCAAGCGTCATCTAGGTACGGAAATGTCTGTGTATCTACTCTTTTTAATCTCTCGCCAAGTGATTCCCCTTTTATACCTATTCGAAGCAACAGTTCGTCTAAAATATAATCGGCTTGTAGGATTGCAGCTTTCCAGTCGTTTTCGTTTTCAGACCCTATCTGCTCAACAATTTTTTTCCATCTTTTCTCAGCAAGAGGAATTGTTGTTGACCCACTTGATTCTTCAGAATCCTTAGGTTGTTGTGCTCGACTTAAACCTGTAACATTGAAGAGAAAAACAAACGGACTTACAAACACCTTTTTCAACAAAGCTCTAAATAACCTGTAGATCAAAACAAAATCACTCTCTGCCAAATCTTTTCGTATTTGATCATCTGTCTTCTCAACTGGTAAAAACAACTTTCTGTGTTCATGAACGGCTTTCTTGTACTTACTGCGATAGATGATTAATAATATAAAACCTAAGATAGAAAAAATAACAGATAGCCATAAAATTACAACCCTGAAAATATCAAAGTAAGAAGCTAGAGCATCCAAAAAACTTCCCGACCAATCGACAGTTAAAACAGGTAATATACCAGCCAGAGCTGCGAAGAGCATTATAAAAGTTGATATATCAACTATTGCAACCTCAGGTTCTTTTGAGTTGTCTATCAATGAATTTGGTTTTGAGTTTGGTTTTGAATTTTCTTTAGGCATATTTAAATTTCATTTAAAAATTTTCCAGCAACTTCAAACAACCTGTCCTCTCTTAAACGTGGAGCTGTCAACTGAAGACCAAGTGGTAGATCAGATCCTTCTTCCTTCACGAACCCAGACGGTATAGAGATAGCTGGTAGACCAGAAATATTTGCAGAAACTGTAAAAATATCAGCCATATACATAGACAAAGGATCATTAATTTTTTCACCAATCTTAAATGCAGGGGTTGGTGTGGTTGGTGTCGCTACTACATCAACCGAATCTTTATTACCAGTTAAGCCAAAAACTCTTTCAAAATCTGCCGAGAGTAAACGGCGAACGGTATATGCTTTATTATAATACGAATCATAGTAACCGGAAGACAACACAAAAGCCCCAACCATGCTTCTCAACCTAACCTCAGAACCAAGCTCAGATCGACTGGCCATATACTCTCCTAAAAGATCTTTTCCGGCCTCCCTTTCACCAAAACGCATCCCATCAAAACGAGCCATGTTTGAAGAAACTTCTGCTGGTATTAAAATATAATAAGACGAGAGAGAATAAGCGACACTCGGAAGCTCAATATCTTTAATCTTGAAACCCTTACTCTCGAGAGTTTTTAATGAACTTTCAAAATTTTCAATAACACTCTTATCAACCCCACCTTTTTCGATTAGATGTCTTGGAACACCAATTGTTTTGACCTGACCCTCTTTTCTGGCTGATCTTCTCTCAGAATCTGAGAGAGTAGTACTGTCCTGTGGATCCAAACCTTCAAGGCAGTAAAACATATCTTCGACATCAGAAACCTTTCGACCGATGGGTCCGATCTGATCAAAAGAAGACCCCATTGCAATCAGACCAGACCTAGATATTGCTCCGTAAGTTGGCTTTAAACCAACACAACCACAAAAAGCCGCTGGTTGCCTTACAGAACCTCCTGTGTCCGAACCTAGAGCTATCACAACCTGCCCTGAAGCTACTGCAGCAGCTGAACCACCAGAAGAACCACCAGGAACCCTAGAAGTATCGTGTGGATTCTTGGTGACCTTAAAAGCCGAACGTTCTGTTGAACCACCCATTGCAAATTCATCCATATTGGTTCGTCCTAGAATAACCACTCCTTGATCTTTAAGTGTTTGAGCTACAAATGAATCATAAGGAGCTACGTAATCTTTTATAATCTTTGAACCAGCAGAGACCTTTCTGCCTTTAAACAAAATATTATCCTTCACAGCCAAAGGAATTCCGGTTAGCAAACCAGCTTTACCTGTATCAATCAATTCTTGAGCTGTTTTTACTTGCTCATCAATATCAGAAAATACCTCTAAAAAAGCTCCAATCTCTCCATCAACTTCTTCAATCTTTTTTTGGTAACCTGAAACAAGATCTTTAACTGAGACCTTCTTAGTCTTTAACTGCTCATTAATTTCTCTAATACTCAAATCCATATAGTTTCCTAAATAACTTTCTTAACTAAAAGATAATCTTTATTACTTTCAGGAAAGCCCTGCAAAATCATCTCTCGCTCTTCTTGCGAAGAACTAACAACCTCATCTTTACGCATAACATTTATCTGTCGATAGTTTTCTTGATCAGTTGTAGCATCTATCAACTCAGATATTTCTTGAACTTGTGCTGAGTAATCTAAAACTGAAGATATCTTACGGTCTATATCATCTTTTTCCTCAGGTAAGATCTTTATTCTAACCAACTCTGAGAGCTTTTTTATATCATAACTTTTCATATCTGAATATTACCACAACCTAACCGGAGTTTCATTATATTAATCTGTAAAAATCCATTTCTATCATAAAACCCTATCCTGTATAACCAAAAGCAGTATTTCACTAAAAAACACAGAAATATAAAATAATTACTCAATCATTGAAAGAAAGCTTTTTTCGGATATTACAGAAACGCCAAGATTTTCGGCCTCAACCTTCTTGTTTCCAGGTTTTTGGCCAGACACAACAAAATTAGTCTTTCGAGAGACTGAGTTCGAGACTTCCCCTCCTCTCTTTCGAACTTCAGACTTAGCTTTATCTCTAGAGAGATTTTGCAGGGAACCTGTAAACACAAACACCTTCCCAGCCAAAGAAAGATTACTTTCGTTTAGGTCATCACCTGAAACATTGATATGTATTAAAAGATCAGACAAGTTTTTTTCATTTTCTGGTAGTCGAAACCAATCAAACACAGAACGCGCTAGAACATCACCAACACCTTGAATTCTTTCTAGGTCCTCAACTTTAGCAGATTGCAAACTCTTTAATTTTCCAAACTCTCTTGAGAGTAAAACGGCTGTCTCCTCCCCAACATGCGGTATAGAAAGTCCAACCAAAAGACGCGACAACGGAACATTTATTGACTGATCAATTGCTGACAGGAGATTTTCTGCTGATTTTTCGCCAAAATTTGGTAACGACTCAAGATCTCCTTTTTTCAAAGTAAATATGTCAGAGTATGAAGAAATTAGACCAGCATCCATCAAGGCATCAATAATTTTTGGACCCATTCCGTCTATGTTTAAAGATTTTCTTGATACAAAATAATACAGTCTCTGTCTTAGTTGTTCACCAGAATCACGAAAGACACAGCGGTGAGCTGCCTCTCCTGCTCGACGTTCAATCCGTCCATCAGCCCCACACGCTGGAACAGTTTTTGGAAAAATATATTTTTTTTCTTTACCAATCCTAGCTTCACGAACCACATGAACAATATCCGGAATAACATCACCAGCTTTTTGAACCACAACAGTGTCTCCGATTCGAACATCTAAACGCTTAATCTCATCTTCGTTATGTAGAGTTGCTCGGGAAACTGTCGAACCCGCCACCAACACCGGCTCAAGAACCGCAACTGGAGTGATGACCCCAGTTCGACCAACCTGTAAAACAATATCATTAACTCTTGTCGTAACTTGTTCGGCTGAAAACTTCAAAGCCACTGCAAACCTAGGTGCTTTGCCGGTAAAACCAAGAGCATCTTGTTGGTCTTTTGGATTCAATTTAACCACAACGCCATCTACAGGATAATCCTCCTTTGATGATTTCTTTTCCCATTTCTGCCAGTACTTAATAACATCACTAATATCCTGACAGTGTTCAAAATGATTATTGACCTTAAAACCCAAATCCTGCAAAATCTTTAACTCCTCAATCTGTGTTTTTGGTAAAATAGTGTCCGACCAAGCAATGTCATAGATAAAGACACTTAAAGGTCTTTCGGATGCAACCTTAGGATCCAACTGTCGAACAGATCCGGCAGCAGCATTTCGTGGATTAGCAAAAAGAGATTCACCATTTTTTTGTCTAAGATTATTTAACTCTGCAAATCTAGACTTGCTCATCCAGACTTCACCTTCAACAATAATATCAATCTTTTTCTGCAAACTAAGAGGGACCGATTCAATAGTCTTTATATTCAATGTTACATCCTCCCCAACCTTACCATCACCTCGAGTTGTGGCTTGTACCAACAATCCTTCACGGTACTCCAAAACCACCTTCAGCCCGTCTATCTTAACCTCAGCGCTGTACTCGGGATCTATCTCTCGGCCAAACTTCTTAAAAAGCATCCGTCTTAAACGAGAATCAAACTCACGAATCTCTTCTTCGGTAAAAACATCATTAAAAGACCATTGCGATATTTTGTGCCGAACCTTTCGAAATCCTTCTAAAGGTTTACCCGCAATACGCTGACTCGGGGAGTTTGGGGTAACTAAGGACGGATACTGACCTTCGAGTCTGTCGAGTTCGTGCTTCAGAGAGTCTAGCGCCTCAGCTGAGATTTCTTCTTTATCCAAAACATGATAGTTGTGTCGATGATACTCAATAGCTTTCCGCAACGCGGAAACACGCTCTCTAATACCACTAGGGATCTTTGATTTATATTTTTTTTCAGACATTATAAAAACAATATCTACACAGTATCACAAAAAAACTAAAAGAATTATTAATTTACAACAAACTATTGTTCTGTTTAATCCTCTACTTCTTCATCCTCAGCATGCCCTTCTTCCACATCTTCCTCACCAAACTCTATCTCTACCTTAACCCCTCTTTGAATATCTTTAGAGGCATCAGCAAAGCCGAAAGCAGATATTGTGATTGTAATATATGCACCATTGTCTTCCTTATAAACTTCAACATCACTATACAGTCCG
>SKHG01000067.1 GCA_007117035.1 Candidatus Campbelliibacteriota bacterium | reverse complement strand
GTGAATTCGTTCGTGCTATCGCCAATCGGCAACCAACCCGCTGTCGCTGGGTCATTGTAATCCATGTATCCAGTCGTACCACTATCTAAATCGTTTATCAATATGTAATTTGCTCCTAAATTATATCGTACATTATGTAAATGCGTCCAATTACTTATCTCATAAGGATTGCCCGTACTACCATCTCCGCCGGCGTAGGTACTACCTTCTGCTACACTTAATGGAGACAAAGGTGATACCACCAATACACTCATTATCACACACCACACCATTATTATATTCTTCGCTTTATTCAATGGGCATCGACCCCGTTTTTTGTTTATTAATATCGTCGGGATATTATTATTTGTATCTTGTGTTTTCATCGTTTATCACTCCTTCAGTTTTTACCACCGATAGTATGATTATTATTGCGAGGAACAGCATAAAAAATTGTATCGTCCAAAGCCAAAAGTCGATTACTATGTATGCACTATACTCCCCGAAATTCTGGGTGGTGAACGACCACGTGTAAGTAGTATTCGTGCTCGTTTCTGTCATCGTGAGATTGTAAACTTTATCAGGATACCATCTAGTATGAGTAAACACTATCGTGTCGTTATCGACGTTGGTTGTAATATATTCATCGCCTTCTATATAACTCGTGCCGTAATCGTCTGTCAACGTGAAATTTGCGTTGGTCGGGATGGACGTGTTAAATACTATATATACTACTTCATTTAAATAAACCGACGTTGCATCGTCGTCGGGAACGGTATAATCCACTTCCAACCCCGAATCCCCACGAACCGACGATATACTATTAATTAACATGAACGTTATTAATATTGCCGTTATTGAATATAACTTATTCCATCGTCTAATCGTACCTTCCATGTCCGTCGTCTCCTTCTCCTATATCCTTGACTACTACCCCTATCACCTTTATCGCCGTGAATATTATCATTAACGTAAGGAATAATATCAATATCGGCATTGTTATTCGGCTTATATATGTGCCACTGCTTTCGACGGTGAAATACCATTCGTAATCCTCCATGTTCGATGTTCCATCTACCGATTCGAAATTATCTATATGTAGAGTTATATTATCATTAAACTTAAATCTCGATTGTGTCCACGTCGCCGTGTCGTTGGCCACCGTCGTGGTCGTCCACCCAGCGAAAATAAAAGTTACATTAGTTCCACTTGTCTGCGTCAACGTCGGGATTACCGACGTGTTCATACTCTGACTAAACACTACAGTTATATCGGTGTTTGTATATACATCCTCCGAACCATCGCTCGGTGTTACCTCCAATACCGTCGGGGGCGGTGGGGTAAAAGTCGCCGTTATAGTGTAATCCTGCGTCATCGTTAGAGTGAGCGGATTATCGGTGCTCGATACGTCCCCCGACCAACCCACGAATGACTGGCCATCCCCAGCGTTTGCTGTTAAATCTACCGACGTACCGTGTTCATACTCCACCAAGTCGGGATTTATATCAACAGTACCATCGCCCACTATATTAATCGTGAGTGTATAAGTGTTTATTTCAAAATTCGCAATGACGGTTTTATCCCCGTTCATACGTATAGTAGTCGTGGCTGAGTTAGGATTAGCGACGGTGTCTATATCCCCTGTCCAATTTACAAAGTGATAGCCAGCGTCTGGGGTCGCTTCGATATTCACGGTTGTATTATAATCATAATTGTAAATTCCTTCGCCTGGTGTTGTTACACTTCCACCTGCACCTGAGGATATTGTTAGATTGTGCGTGTTAATCGCAAAATTCGCAGTGATATTATAATCCCCATGTATAGTTATATTCGTGGTTGCCGAGTTTACATCCGCTATCGTACCAATGTCGCCAGTCCAATTGATGAAATGATAATTTGCATCGGCAGTAGCTGTTATATTGACGATGGTGCCGTAATCATAGGTAAATGTACCTTCGCCAGGTATAGCGACATTACCATTATCCGTCGAGTTAATTATTAAGTCATGTGTATTAATCTCGAAGTTCGCCGTTATCGTATAATGATTGTTCATGGTTATATGAGTATCCTCCAAATCAGGATTATCTATCGTGGCGTTATCACCCGACCATACCACGAAGTGATAATTAGCATCGGGGCTGGCTATGATATTAACCACCGTGCCGTGTTCGTATGTAAACGTTCCCTCACCTGGTGTAGTTGCCGAACCGCCGGCGGTGCTGTCTATCGTCCATTCGTGACTAATCGTTAACGTATTAGTATTAGCATTAAATCCACCTGTATGACTAACTGTTACCGCCGTGTCGTGGTGAATACCCGTTAATGTAATACCATGCGCAGGATTAGATGTATAATTAGCTATCCAATCAGCGTCGCCATACGTCGTGGTTTCGGTAGTGCCGTCGGAGTAATGCTCGGTTACTATCATACCTGCGAGGTCTAACGTCTCACCCGACAGATACGATAATTCGGGCTGGATTGTTACATCTATACTCTGTAATATTCTATTTACAGTTAAAGCGTCACTATCCGCCGTAAATCCGCTGGCAGTGTGAGTGACGGTTACATTAGTACCATCATGCCCGTGATTTAAGGATGTTCCATGCGTCGGAACAGCGGTGTAGTCAGGATGCGTCCCGCCGGTAAAAGTAATATCGATTGTATTACCGCATTCGTAATGCTCCCTTACCTGCATACCACTTAAATCTAATGTATCATCATAATCATATATTAATTGGGGCTGGGTAATTATCTCTATACTCGTTACCTCCGAATCCCTGAAATTAGCCGTTATTGTGTAATCGTCTAACATCTCTATGGTGGTGCTGTTACTCGACGGATTGTCGACGGTTGATATATCTCCCGTCCATTCATTAAACATATAAAAAGCGTCGGCTATCGCCTCCAAATCTACTATCGTGCCGTAATCATAAGTATAAGTCGCCTCACCTGGATTTGTAACACTACCACCGGCCGTCGAAGATATTGTTAAGTTGTATTGATTTATTTCAAAATTCGCCGTTATTGTGTAATTGTCGTTCATGGTGATTGTTGTTTCGTTCGAATTGGGGTCTGATATAGTCCCTATATCACCTGTCCAATTTACAAAACTCCAACCTGTACTCGGCGTTGCCGTGATATTGACTATCTCGTTCTCGTCGTATGTATGTGTTCCTTCGAGCGGGGATGTCGTACCCTCACCAACTATATTTATTGTTAGCGTCTTTGTTAAATTCTCGTCGGTTAAATAATATTCGTCCTCTTCTTCAGACGTAGCCAAGTTAAAATTTAAATCGCTGTTGGTTGTCATTGTATCTATCAATACAAGTATGTCATTGGTACTATCATATTTGTATAGATAATAATCAACTCCAACTTGACCCGTGGTGATGTTATAATCTACCGAAGCACCCGATTCCCCTTGAACCTTCCACCTCATACGTATGTGCGTATCATTCTTAAAGTATGATGTTGCATTGAAATATACATAATCCAAATTGTCGTTTGCCGTTAAATTGAATGTGTCAAATTCTTCAGTGTTCATAATACGATAGTTTATACTTTCGAGCGGTCGGTAATCTTGCTCAGTAGAAGATATATTAGTAGTTATACCACCAAATTCGACTATACGATAAAAAGTATTAGCCGGAGCGGTCATACCGAGCCTACCACCGCTCATCACTTCGTTTACACCGTCATCGTTAGAATCAAGGATAATCATGTTATCAAAGTAATCGCCGTCACGGACAGAATAATTATTATATCCATATGTATCAAAGTGAATCAACGTTAAATTGCCGTTGTAATATCGATGCACCGTAAGGAATCCTCTATCCCGTACACCGTCGTTAAAAAATCCAGTACCCACTATATCGGTGTAAAGGTCGTTGTTTACATCTACCACCTGAACAGATAATATCGTTGAATGTCCTTCGGCGGGATATTCTACTATATCTATTAAAGTTATATTAGTTCCGTTAAAACTCCATAATCTTAATTCGGCTATATCACTTAATATATCGTATTCATAATAATTACCCGAAGTGATTATTTCGTCGTTACCGTCACCCGTTATATCCGCTACATCTATCGAGAATATCTCGGTTAAATCTTCACTATTCCAATAATCGTGGCGAAGTTCTTGTGTTAATTCGTTAGTTGTAGTGTTATATGAGAATACACATATAGTTGCGTTAAGGATAAAATGGCCATGTGCGTTTACTCCTGGCACCTTTATCGTTCCCGCAGTGACTATCTTCAATCCGTCGCCGTATAAATCGCCAGTACGGATTGCGTATATCTCATCCCAATCACTCGCAGGATATTTATCCTTAAAATTGGTGGTGGCGTTATCAATATAAGTTATAACACCGTCGGTAGTTACATTCCACAATCGCAACTCGGCATCTATATCATCATTTAATGTACCCGCCGTTAAAATGTCGGGCTGACCGTCACCTGTTACATCATCTATGTGAAGTGCGAAAGTATCGGTATTATCATCCGATACGTTCCATATAACATTATCTAATTCTATTAAATCCGTACCATTAAATTTAAACGTCGATAATACAGATGATACATAAGTAGTTGTTTCATCCCGACAAAATCCCGCTATCACTAATTCATTCTCACCGTCATAACGACGGTCTATATCAACTATCTGCGCACTGTACCATCCAGATTGGTCTTGATATTCACGTAAATCTTTATGGATAATTTCATCAGTTTCATTTATTATTACAATGAATGAACGCCATTTTAAGAATCCGTCAATTGTCTCGTTTTTACTCCAACCCGCTACGACACGTTCTATTTTACCATCACCTGTCAAATCACCGTAAGTCATGGTCTTTGCATATGTAATTGATTCATCATTAGTATAATTATCATAAAAATCTGAAGTGGATATTACGTTAAATCCACGTTCAACTGCACTTATATCTACTAATTCCAACGCCGACGGTGTATATTCACTACCACTCGTATCAAAGTATGCGTAAAATTCTGTATGTTCACCAATTGCTACTATCGTGTGTATATCAATCTCTACGTCACTACCAACGGTTCGCCGTGATACCTCGTCGTAAGGAATAAGCTCGCCGTAATCGTTGTATATGCGTAGTCTATTACCAGCAATCTTGTCGCTGGCTATCGTGAGGGTGAATCCTATCATATCAAACTCATATCTATTCTCGTCGAAATGGTCTGTCAATTCAATTTTTTGCCTATATCCATATTCATGGTCTGCCCATTGAAGAATTACACTAAAATTGTCGTAGGATGTATAATTTTCATTCGACGCTCGGATTGATATCTGATATACACCTTTATCCCAATCGTTGTTTGTTAATTTATATTCATAAATCCTATATTCTACCGTTTCATTC